>CAYWNJ010000017.1:0-13719 GCA_964459535.1 uncultured Rhodobacterales bacterium | reverse complement strand
CAACGCGCCGACCGCCCCCACGGGCGGCGCGTACCGCGCAGCCCTCGGTCGGCTTGAGCAAAGCTGCGAAGGATGAATATTAATATCAAAATTGAGTCGTTAGGCTATATGTTCCGCGCAAGACGCCTCAGGTTTAACGTCGAGCGCTTTAGCTCAGCAAATCAAATTGATTTCGCTGAATTGAAAGCGCGCAGGGCTTGGTTTTCGCAAAATTAGCCCTTTCCTGTCACGGCTTTGCCTGCCAAGAAAAGGGCATGGGAACGGGCTTGCTTACAATTGATCTTGCTGCGATTCAGCGCAACTGGCGTGATCTGGATGCGATGACGGGGTGCGAAACCGCCGCCGTTGTCAAGGCCGACGCCTATGGACTTGGCGCTGCACGTGTCGCCGCGGCGCTGGCTGAGGCGGGCGCGCGTCGCTTCTTTGTTGCGGTTGCCGAGGAAGGCGTACGCTTGCGGGACGCGCTTGGCCCCCACCCAGAGATTTTTGTCTTTTCCGGGCATATGGCTGGGGACGGGGAGAAGATACGCGGGGCCAATCTGATCCCGATGTTGAACTCGGTTGATCAAATGCTCCGCCATTTCGAGGCGCTGCCCGGCGCACCGTTTGGTATTCAGCTGGACACCGGCATGAACCGGCTGGGTATGGAGGCCGCCGAGTGGACCGCCGTGCGGGATATCGCGCGCGCGCAGCGCCCAGAGCTGCTGATCTCGCATTTGGCCTGCGCGGACACCCCGGATCATCCGATGAACATGGCACAGCTGAACCTCTTCCGCGAGTTGACAGAGGGGCTGGACATTCCCCGCTCACTTGCCGCGACAGGGGGCGTGTTGCTGGGGCCGGATTATCATTTTGATCTGACCCGGCCCGGCGTGGGTCTTTACGGCGGGCTGCCCCATATCGACGCCCATCCGGTTGTGACGCTGGAGCTGCCTGTGATCCAAACCCGCGAGATTTTGGCGGGCGAGACGGTTGGGTATGGCAATGCCTGGACCGCGCCGCGTGATGCGCAGATAGCAACGGTTTCGGCAGGCTATGCCGACGGTCTGATCCGAGCGATGGGCGCGCGCGCGCAAGTGCATGACGCGGCGGGGAATCGCTTGCCCGTGGTGGGGCGCGTGTCGATGGACCTCATTACGCTTGATGTCACTGATTTGCCCGCAGCGCCGGAAAGCGTGCGCATCCTTGGCCTGCACCAATCCATTGACTCGTTGGCCGAGGCGGCGGGCACGATTGGCTATGAAATATTGACCAATCTTGGCGCGCGCTATGCCCGCGATTATCGCATGTGAAGCGATCCGCTTTGCCGGATTTTGCCAAAATTGCGCCCGGCTGTGGTATATTAACTTGAAATAACCTGTTATTCCTGCACTCAAACGCTGAGCGCTTCGCAACTTTGGGCAGAAACTGGTGTATCTTGAGAAACTTGGGTCGTCTCTCGCTCTTTTGGGCCGGGGAACGCTCGCGCTGCTGGGCGCGCTTGGCGCTGTCATCATTTTTGCGGCGCAAAGCTTTGCGCATATGGTTCGCCCGCCCTTTTATCCCCGAGAATTTGCGCTCGCGCTGCTGAACATCGGGTGGCTGTCGCTGCCGGTGGTAGGACTCACGGCGATCTTTACCGGCGGGGCGCTGGTGCTTCAAATCTACGCGGGTGGCGCGCGGTTTAATGCAGAGGCAGTTGTGCCTCAGATCGTTGCAATTGGGATGGTGCGCGAACTTGGGCCGGTGCTGGTCGGCCTGATGGTCGCGGCGCGTGTGACCTCATCCATCGCCGCAGAGATCGCGACCATGAAAGTTACCGAGCAGATCGACGCGCTCGTCACCCTCTCGACCCATCCGATGAAATACCTGGTCGCCCCGCGCGTTTTGGCGGCAATTCTAAGCGTTCCGGTGCTGGTTGCTGTGGGCGACGTGATCGGCATCGCTGGGGGCTATTTGGTCGCGACGGGCACTTTGGGATTTAATGCCGCGACGTATTTGCAAAATACCGTGGACTTCCTTGAGGCGCGCGACATTCTTTCTTCGCTGGTCAAGGGTGCCGTGTTTGGCTGGCTTGCGGCGTTGATGGGCTGCTGGTTTGGCCTGGGTTCCGAGCGTGGCGCAATGGGGGTAGGGCGCGCGACAAAATCCAGTGTCGAGGCCGCAGCAGTTCTGATCCTGGCGGCGAATTTTATCCTAACGGGGATCTTTTTCTCGCTATGACGCGCCCATGCCTCTCTCTCGCGACCGCAAAAGCGTGGAACCTCGGCGATGATTGAACTTTCGAATGTACACAAAGCCTTTGGCGACAATGCTGTGCTCAGCGGCGTGGATTTACGCGTCGAGCGCGGCCAATCCATGGTGATTATCGGTGGTTCGGGAACTGGCAAGTCGATCACGATCAAGTCCATTCTGGGCCTGGTGGTGCCTGATCAAGGTGTGATCACGATTGACGGGCAGGACATAACGCAGACCCGCGACCGGGACGCGTTTCTCTCTCGCTTTGGCATGTTGTTCCAAGGCGCGGCGCTCTTTGACTCGCTGCCCGTGTGGCAGAACGTCGCCTTTCGCCTGCTGCGCGGTGCGCTCAAACGGCCCCGGGCCGAGGCCCGCGCTATCGCGATTGACAAGCTGCGCCGCGTCGGCCTGGGCGCGGAGGTTGCCGACCGTCTGCCCGCAGAACTATCCGGGGGGATGCAAAAGCGGGTCGGCCTGGCGCGCGCCATCGCGACAGAGCCGCAGATCATCTTTTTCGACGAGCCCACCACCGGCCTTGATCCAATCATGGCGGGCGTGATCAACGCCCTTATTCGCGAAATCGTCACCGAGATGGGCGCAACGGCGATCACAATCACCCATGATATGAGCTCGGTCCGGGTGATCGCTGACCGGGTGGCGATGCTACACGGCGGTAAAATCCGCTGGACCGGTCCGGTTGGAGAGATGGACAGCGCCGAGGATCCCTATCTGCGCCAGTTTATCGCGGGCAGTGCGGATGGGCCGATTGAAACCCTTAGATAGAGAGCGCAGATGAAGCTGTATTGGATCATCAATCTCGCGCTTCTGGTGCTCTACCCAGTGTCTTGGTTCGCGCCGCTGATGCGTGCAGGATTGTTGCCGCTTTTTGGCCTTAGCGAAATTTCGGTCATCACCGGGCTGCAATCGCTCTGGGCTTCGGATGTGGGTTTGGCGCTGGTCGTGACGCTTTGCGCGATCTTCGTGCCCTATTTGAAAACCATTGGCCTGGCGCTGCTGCATTGGCAGTTGCTCAGCCCGCGCCTGTTGCCCGCCTTGTCCGTGCTGGGCAAACTGGCGATGGCAGATGTCTTTCTGGTGGCGCTCTATATTGTGGTGGCCAAGGGCGTCGGCGTTGGCCGGATCGAGACCGCTTGGGGGCTCTACCTCTTTACCGCCTGCATTTTATGCTCCATCTGGGTGTCCTGGAGAACGGGCCAATCTCAGCCAGGCTCTGCCATTGTTCAAAATTCGGAAACAATCCAGAACACTGAGCGCACGCATGGCTAAAACCCTCTCGTTCTCCTGCAACGCCTGCGGTGCGCGCTCTTCCAAATGGTCCGGGCGCTGTGATAGCTGCGGGGCCTGGAATACGATTGTTGAAGACACGGGCCTTGATCCGGGCGCAGGCAAGACTGCGCTCGGCACTGCGCGCGGCAAGCGCGTTGTCTTGTCGGACCTCCAGGCAGAAGAGGCACCACCCCCGCGCGTGCAAAGTGGCATTGCCGAGCTTGACGGCGTGTTGGGCGGTGGCCTTGTGCCCGCTTCAGCGCTGCTGGTCGGAGGCGATCCGGGGATTGGCAAATCGACGCTCCTACTCCAAGCCGCATCGCATTTCGCGCGGGCCGGGGTCAAAACGATCTATGTCAGCGGCGAGGAGGCGTCGGCTCAGGTCCGAATGCGGGCTCAGCGATTGGGGCTTGCAGACGCGCCGGTGCAACTCGCGTCCGAGACAAACCTGCGCGATATTCTAACCACGCTAGAGGCCGAGATGCCCGGTTTGGTTATTATTGATTCGATTCAAACCATGTGGTCCGACGCGGTCGAGAGCGCGCCCGGCTCTGTCAGCCAAGTGCGCGCCGCCGCCCATGCCTTGACGAGCTTTGCCAAGCGGCGGGGTATCTCGGTCGTGATGGTTGGCCATGTTACGAAAGATGGGCAAATCGCTGGCCCGCGCGTTGTCGAGCATATGGTGGATACGGTCCTTTATTTCGAAGGTGAGCGGGGCCATCAATTCCGCATTCTGCGCGCGGTTAAAAACCGCTTTGGGCCCGCCGATGAGATCGGTGTCTTTGAAATGACCGGGCGGGGGCTTTCCGAGGTGGGCAACCCCTCGGCGCTGTTTCTGAGTGAGCGGGGCGTGCCCTCACCAGGCTCGGCGGTTTTCGCCGGGATCGAAGGCACGCGGCCTGTTTTGGTCGAACTCCAAGCGCTGGTCGCCCCCACACCCCATGCCCAACCGCGCCGGACGGTTGTTGGCTGGGATGGCGGGCGGCTTGCGATGATCCTTGCGGTGCTTGAGGCACGCTGCGGTGTCCCCTTTGCCGGGCTGGACGTCTATTTGAATGTCGCGGGGGGCATGAAAATTTCCGAACCCGCCGCCGACCTTGCTGTCGCGGCGGCTCTGCTGAGCGCCCGCGAAGATTGTAGCCTACCGCAAGGGGCGGTTGTTTTTGGAGAAATCAGCCTCTCCGGCGCGCTCCGACCCGCCCCGCAGACCGAAAACAGGTTGAAAGCAGCGCAAAAACTTGGTTTCACCTCTGCTATTGCCCCAGAAGGTGGCAAAGCAGCGACGATCAAAGGCGTGAGTGTGACAAGACTCTCTGACCTAGCCTCGCTGGTGGGACAGGTATTTGGTGCCGGCTAGCCCGCGCATCGAAAGGCAAGGAGCAGACGGATGGAGGGCTTTACCATCATTGATGGGCTCGTCGCGGTCGTTATCATATTGTCTGCGCTCTTGGCCTATGGGCGCGGGATCGTGCGTGAGGCAATGGCCATAGCAGGATGGATTGCTGCGGCGGTCCTCGCCTATCTTTTCGCGCCACAGGTCGAACCTTTGGTGCGCGAAATCCCTTATGTCGGGGAGATCGTCGGCGATGGCTGTGAGCTGAGCATCGTTGGCGCCTTTGCCATTGTTTTTGTCGTGGCGCTGATTGTGGTCTCGCTCTTTACCCCGCTCTTTTCGACCCTCGTCCGCCGCACCGCGCTGAGCGGTGTGGATCAAGGCTTTGGGTTTTTGTTCGGCGTGCTGCGAGGGCTTGTTTTGGTTGCGATTGCGTTTTTCGTCTATGACATCGTGACAAATCAAGAGCTTGCGGTGGTGGATAACAGCCGTTCGGCCGGGATTTTTCTGGATCTCGCGCAATCGGTGCAAGACCAAAACCCCGAAGCGGCGCTGGTCTGGATTGAACAGCGCTATGAGACGCTCATAAACGCCTGCGCCGCGCCTAGCTAGGACGAAACCGAGCAGAGTGCCACGCGGGGCGACGGCACACCACCAACTGTTACATAAAGGTCAGACACCTAGAAACGCGCTGGCGGAGCTGGTGTCACCCCCTAGGCCTTTCCTATTTGCCTTTACTTTCGGATATCAGGCCCCTCACAAAATTAGCGCAGCTCAAATCGTTAGCATTAGACGATCTGGAACAGCTTAGCGTTATCGCGCCCCTCTCAAGTTTAGCATCACGGCAGGAAGTCGTTCTTCGCGCGGAAAACAACAGAGCAGATATTTTGAATGCTCCTTTTTTTGGATCAAAATGCCCTGCCCCGGCCACAGGCGCGATCTCATATCGGTTGGGAGTTAGATGAGATTTTTTTAACGTCTTTCTGCCACTATCTCTGCGCACAGGTCTTTGTTGAGGAGTGGTCATGATCGGATTGGTGGGTATCGTCGTTGTTTTCGTGATGGTGTTTGGTGGTTATCTGGCCGCTGGCGGCAAAATGGGTATCATCATGAAAGCTCTGCCATTCGAATTAACCATGATTGGCGGTGCTGCTGTTGGTTCATTTCTGATATCAAATAGTTTCTCAGAAGTTAAACATACGCTCTCTGCAGTGGGGAAAGTCTTCAAAGGTCCAAAGTGGAAGCATGACGATTATAAAGACATGCTGTGTTTGCTATTTGAGCTTATTCGGCTTGCGCGACAGAATCCTGTCGCCATTGAAGAACATATTGAAGCGCCAGAAGACTCTGACATATTTTTGAAATATCCTAAAATTGTCTCAGACGCTGAAGCGACCGCATTAATTTGCGACACCATGCGTTCCGCCTCAATGAATTACGACGATCCACATCAGGTAGAAGATGTACTGGAAAAGCGAATAGAAGCGAACCTGCATCATGCTATGCATTCAAGTCACGCACTCCAAACTGTTGCTGACGCCTTGCCCGCGTTAGGGATTGTCGCTGCGGTGCTTGGGGTGATCAAAACGATGGCCTCAATTGACCAACCCCCTGAGATCTTGGGAAAACTTATCGGTGGCGCACTTGTCGGAACATTCCTGGGTGTTTTCCTTGCTTATGGTATCGTTGGCCCATTTGCGACCCGATTAAAGGCTGTTGTGGAAGAGGATGCTCACTTTTATCAGCTCATTCGTGAAGTATTGGTGGCCAACTTACATAATCACGCGACCAACATTTGCATTGAGGTCGGCAGGCAAAATACACCTTCTCATTGCCGCCCTAGTTTTTCGGAGCTGGAGGAGGCGATTAAAAATGCAAAGCAAAGCGCAGCATGATGATACGATATCTAATTTTGGGTTTGGCAGCCGCATTCGTCAGTCCTCCAGCATATGCGTCACCGATACAAGTGCGCTCCGGAGACCACCAAGCGTTTACAAGGCTCGCATTTGATATCGCAGCGGGTGCGCAGTGGGAGGTGAGGCGCGAAGGTAGAGTGATATATCTATCTTTCACTGATCACGATTCAGGGTTTGATATTGCGGATGTTTTTGATCGTATAGATCGGGATCATATTTCTAACGTGACCGCAAATGCCTCTGAAGTTCAGATTGAAATGCCTTGCGACTGCAATGCATCTATTTTTGATGCATTTCCTAATATGGTCGCGATCGACTTTTCCCCCTCAAGTGTTTTTCTTCTTCGTGGTGAGCTCATAAAGTCGGCTGCAGAATCTCCCAACAATACGTCACAGACGCATCTTGAGCTTCAGAACGTTGATCCCGCAGAGCCGGCTGAGTTGTCTAGGGATTTCTTGCGCAGTGTCGGTGTGTCTTCCTTAGGGAATCGCCGCCCGGTTCCATCTACTAGAGAGGAAATGAAAGAAGAAAATTCAGAAATTTTATTTGAGATTCAACGACAATTAGCCAAAGAGCTCGGGCTCGCAACAACCCAAGGCATGCTCGACATTGCAGGCGGCCATGTGCCGGATGCGCCTCCACCTAAACCCAAAGGGGCCGCAGAAACTCTCCAGAACGCTCTCCCCGATGCCCTTGATGGCGGATTGCAAGCCTCTGCAAATATTCGTTTTCCCAGCGGGATTGATCTGAAAAATCATAAAAGAGATGAAACAGATGCGCAAAATCGGCTTGGTTTCGCCTGCGCGGATGCATCGCTGGTGGATGTGCCAGCTTGGAGTAACGGAACTCCAATGAGTCTACAACTTGCGTCCTTGCGCAGATCATTGATGGGCGAATTTGATCGTGTGGATAGCAACTCTGCGATCAAACTCGCGCGTCTATATATCCACTATGGCTTTGGGCTGGAGGCAATACGCGTAGTTACATTAGATAATAAGATAGCTGAAGAAAACGGGGTATTGATCGAATTAGGCGAAATAATGGAGTTTGGCTTCACACGAAATCCTAAACTTCTAAATAGATTTGCGGCGTGTGACAGTGACTTTGCCTTGTGGGGTATTTTAGCAACTAGGGAAATAGCGCCAGAGAACAAAATCAATGCATCCGCTGCACTACGCGCTCTTAGTAGATTACCTTGGCATTTGCGGAAATTTGTAGCGCCCGAGCTTAGTAAGCGCTTGGTAGCGCATGGTGATAGTTCCGGGGCTGCAGCGGCAATGCGGATTATAGAAAGGCGGGGTAAAGTCGTTCAGAGCGATGGTCAGCTTGCGAAGGCCAAAATTGACCTTTCAAAAGGTGATGTCGCTACAGCCCAGAAGAGACTTAAGGAGGTGATGACATCAAATACCGAAGAATCCGCGGAGGCACTTATCGCTTATGTGGAAACGCGATTAAGCGCTGAGGAACCGGTGTCAGAGCAGACCGCCTTGCTAGCAGAATCCTATAGCAATGAGTTGAGAGAAGGACCGCTTGCCGTACCTTTGCGCCGCGCTCACGTCCTTGCGCTCGCCCAATCAGGTCAGTTTGACGCCGCATTTAAAGCTCTATCGGATTTCGCGGATCCAGGCAGATCTGAATTAATTCAACCCTTGCGGGATGAAATATTTTCGCTTTTGGCAAGGGACGCAAGCGATATTGTCTTTCTCGATTACACATTTAGATATATTTCTCAATCCGAGGAAAATCTTGGCAATCCGCAAACCCGTCTACTTGTTGCAAATAGGCTGAGCGATCTAGGATTTCAGCAATCGGCTGCCGATATCCTAAAACCAACTCAACTCATTCTCGGAAAGCCTGCAGCAAAGCGATTGTTGGCGGCGATATCACTTAATGCAGGCAATCCAGAAGCTGTCGAAGGGTATCTAGAAGACCTGGATGAAGAGCAGGACAAGCGCATTCTTGCGCGAGCGCGGGAAAGGATGCGGGACTACGAAGGTGCCAATGAGCTTTTTACCGATATTGCTGATGATGCATCAGCTGGGCGCACCGCGTTATTGTCAAGTGATTGGAGATCAAGGCTATCAGCCGAAGCGCCGACTATCGGAATTCTTGCAGAGATCGCAGAGGCTAACCCAGAGCTGCCCGCGGGCCGTGAGGGCTTGTTGTCAGCGGGTAGAGGTCTGGTGGAGGAGAGCAAGGAAGCCCGATCTGCAATTCGTGAACTTGTATCGAAGTAGCGCGCTCGTCCTTGGAAAAAGTATCACGCGCAGCCCATGGTTGGGGCGAACACGCCTTAACTTTGCGCGATCAGTTCTTTTATCATGTAAATTGGATGTCGGGCCACAGCGCCACATTCGGACGCCGATGATGCAGGTGCCATTCGTAAATGTGGCCTACGTGGGTTATTCACCGCATTGACTTGAGTAGCGAGTGGCTCAATATCGCCGATATGGCAGGTTTGAACCACGCGAGGCTCAGAAAATCGAACTCTTCTGGATGGGATCTGTATCAGAAATGCGGGCACGCCCCAGGCTCATCTCGCATAACTTTGCAAAATCAAAGCAACGGTTAGATGAACAACCCTTTGCCGAAGATTTGCCCCATGGATCCTTTGGCCCGAGTAAGGGCCGCATTTCGCGCTCATTTAAGGAGATAGTCCATGCGCTTAGTGGACCTTGATATCATCGTTACAGCGCCGCCAGCACCAGGTTGGGGCGGCAGATACTGGATCCTGGTCAAGTTGACGACGGATACCGGCCTTGTTGGGTGGGGTGAATGTTATGCTTCATCCGTTGGTCCCGATGCGATGCGTCATGTGATCCGTGACGTATTTGAACGGCACATGCACGGCGAGAACCCCGAAAATATCGAGCTGATGTTTCGCCGCGCCTATTCGTCGGGCTTCACGCAACGCCCTGATTTGACAGTAATGGGCGCATTCTCAGGGCTAGAAATAGCATGCTGGGATATTCTTGGGAAAGCGCGCGGACGACCTGTCTACGCCTTGTTGGGCGGGAAGATGAACGCGCGCATACGCGCTTATACCTATCTCTACCCGCTGCCTCATCACGACATGACCGCCTTTTGGACATCGCCTGAGATGGCGGCGGAGGCTGCGGCGGACTGTGTTTCGCGTGGTTTTACTGCTGTCAAGTTTGACCCCGCCGGCCCCTATACTCTGCGCGGCGGACACATGCCTGCGATGACGGATATTTCGATGTCTGTGGCCTTTTGCAAAGCTATTCGCGAAGCGGTGGGTGATAAGGCCGATCTGCTCTTTGGCACACATGGTCAGTTCACGACCGCTGGCGCCATTCGCTTGGGCCAGGCGCTTGAGCCATACTCGCCCCTATGGTTCGAAGAGCCGATCCCGCCGGATGCCATCGAAGAAATGGCAAAGGTCGCCCACGCGGTACGCATACCAGTAGCAACGGGTGAGCGGCTCACGACCAAAGCCGAATTTGCATCGGTCTTGCGCAGCGGCGCTGCAACCATTTTGCAACCCGCACTCGGCCGCGCGGGCGGAATATGGGAAATGAAAAAAGTTGCCGCGATGGCGGAGGTTCATAACGCGCAAATGGCGCCGCATCTCTATGCCGGACCGGTGGAATGGGCCGCGAATATCCACCTCGCGGCTTCCATTCCAAACCTGCTGCTTGCTGAGACAATCGAGACGCCTTTTCACGACGCGCTGATCAAAGGGAGTATTCGGGTCGAGAATGGCTTTATCCTTCCACCGGAGGCGCCGGGGCTTGGCATCGACGTTGATGAAGAACTGGCGCGGGCGCATCCCTATACCGGGGAGGGGCTGCATCTTCAGATGCAAGAGGAACCGTGCGACTATGTAAACGGCAATTCCTTTGAAGGTGGCGCGCCTGCGCCCAAAGCTTAGGATCTTTTCATCCGCTTAGGGTGCGCCTGTCAATTTAGGAATTCGCCGAATGAACGATGATTTCGATCTCCGGAAAGAGCGTGCAAGTCGATGGTTTGAAGACCTTCGCGATACCATCGTCACAGCCTTTACCGAGCTTGAAACGAGCCATACGTCCGGCCCCCGATCCGACGAGGAGCCCGGTGCCTTCGATATCTCGAAAACCAAACGCGACGCCGAAGATGGAACGGATGCTGGCGGCGGTGTGATGAGTGTGATGCGCGGCGGGCGGGTCTTTGAGAAAGTGGGCGTCAATATCTCCACGGTCTACGGAACACTCAGCGCGCGGGCGCAAGCCGCGATGGCCGCACGGGGTGTTCCGGGGATGCAAGAGGATCCCCGGTTTTGGGCATCAGGGATCAGCCTTGTTGCCCATATGCAAAACCCGCACGTGCCTGCGGTTCATATGAACACGCGCATGTTTTGGACCCCGCATACCTGGTGGTTTGGCGGTGGGTCGGACTTGAACCCTTGCATCGAATACGACGCGGACACCGAGCATTTTCATGGCGTCCAAAGGCAATATCTCGATAAGCACGGGCCCGAGCATTACCCCCGTTTGAAAGCTTGGGCTGACACATATTTCTTTATCCCGCACCGGGGCCGCGCGCGCGGTGTGGGCGGGATCTTTGTGGACGATCTAAACTCAGGGGATTGGGACGCAGATTTTGCCCTGATCCAAGACATCGGGCGCGCCTTTTTGCCCGCCTTTTTGCCGATTGTTGCGCGCAGGCGAGCACACACCTGGACGCCAGATGACAAAGACATCCAACTCACGCATCGCGGTCTTTATGCCGAGTATAATCTCATCTACGACAGAGGAACCAAATTTGGCCTTGAAAGCGGGCATGATGCAAACGCGGTACTGATGAGCCTGCCGCCCGTCGCGAAATGGATTTAGCGCCCGGCTTGACCCATGCCCTCAAGGGTCGCGCAAAATTCAACAACCATTGACCGCCCGCCCATTCCCTTACATATGCCTCAGCATGATACCTCTGAACCAAATTCGTAATTTCTCGATCGTCGCCCATATCGATCATGGCAAATCGACCCTGGCCGACCGGCTGATCCAGTCTACGCAGACGGTAGCCGACCGGGACATGAAAGAGCAGCTTCTTGACTCGATGGATATCGAGCGCGAGCGGGGGATCACCATCAAGGCCAATACCGTGCGGATTGATTATCGCGCGCGCGATGGGCAAGACTATGTGCTCAATCTGATCGACACACCGGGCCATGTGGATTTTGCCTATGAGGTGAGCCGTTCTATGCGCGCGGTCGAGGGCTCGCTCTTGGTCGTGGATAGCACGCAAGGGGTCGAGGCTCAGACGCTTGCCAATGTTTATCAAGCGATTGATGCCGATCACGAGATTGTCCCGGTCCTCAATAAAATCGACCTACCTGCCTCCGATTGTGACCGGGTTGCGGAGCAGATTGAGGATGTCATTGGCATTGATGCTACCGGAGCCATTCAGGTCTCGGCCAAGACGGGAGTAGGGATTGCAGAGACGCTAGAGGCTATCGTCACCTTGCTCCCTCCGCCAAAGGGAGAAGAAGCGTCCGATCTACGCGCGATGCTCGTCGACAGTTGGTATGACAGCTATCTCGGCGTTATTGTGCTGATCCGGGTTATTGATGGCCGGCTCAAGAAAGGCGAAAAGATCCGCTTTGTTTCTAACGGCAGCGTGCATCACGTTGATCGGATCGGCGTCTTCCGCCCGCAGATGGAAGCGGTGGAAAGCCTCGGGCCGGGTGAAATCGGTTTTTTGACCGCCTCCATCAAGCAAGTCCGTGATACGCGCGTTGGGGACACGATCACCCATGAGCGCAAGCAGGTGGATGCTCTGCCGGGCTTTAAACCCTCACAACCCGTTGTCTTTTGTGGTCTTTTCCCTGTGGATAGCGCCGAGTTCGAAGATCTTCGCGACGCGATTGACAAGCTTGCGCTGAACGACGCGAGCTTTAGTTACGAGATGGAGACCTCGGCAGCCTTGGGCTTTGGGTTTCGCTGCGGCTTTCTCGGGCTGTTACACCTGGAGGTGATCCGTGATCGGATTGAGCGTGAATATGGAATTGAGCTTATCACAACTGCGCCGTCGGTGATTTACCATGTATATCTCAAAGACGGCTCAATGATGCCGCTGCATAATCCGGCGGATATGCCCGACCCCTCTACCGTTGACCATGTTGAAGAGCCGCGCATTAAAGCGACCGTGCTCGTGCCGGATGAGTATTTAGGAGATGTGCTAAAGCTCTGCCAGGATCGGCGCGGGATTCAAGAGGACCTGACTTATGCAGGCTCGCGCGCGATGGTGGTCTATGATCTTCCTCTCAACGAGGTTGTGTTTGACTTTTATGACCGTCTGAAATCGGTGACCAAAGGCTATGCGAGCTTTGATTATCAACTGACGGGCTACCGGGCCGATACGCTGGTTAAGATGTCAGTGCTCGTGAACGAAGAGCCTGTGGACGCTCTTTCGATGATGGTGCATCGGGACCGGGCAGAGCTGCGGGGTCGGGCGATGGTCGAAAAGCTCAAAGATCTTATCCCGCGCCATATGTTCAAAATCCCCATCCAGGCGGCGATTGGCGGAAAGGTCATCGCACGCGAAACGCTTTCGGCGATGCGCAAAGACGTGACGGCGAAATGTTATGGCGGGGATGCGACGCGCAAGCGCAAATTGCTGGACAAGCAAAAGGCGGGTAAGAAAAAGATGCGCCAATTCGGTAAGGTGGATATTCCGCAAGAGGCGTTTATTTCAGCATTAAAAATGGACGGGTAGCGCGCGAAGCCGGTCCTCCTGATTATCTTTCAGGGATCGCATCCTGACCCTAGACCTCTCGCGCGGCCTTAAGTTGGTAAAGCAGGTCGAGCGCCTCTCTGGGCGATAGAGCGTCGGGGTGCGCTTCGTCCAGCAGCGCCAAAGCTGGATCTGGCGGCGCATTTGGCGGAGGTGTCGCCACCGCAGCGCTAAAGAGAGGCAGGTCGTCAATCAGCGCTTGAGCGCCCGAGCCACCCGCGCGCTCGCCCTCTT
>CAYWNJ010000016.1:0-14102 GCA_964459535.1 uncultured Rhodobacterales bacterium | reverse complement strand
CAAGCGTGGAAACTCGGTCCAGCACTAGCTGCGGGCAATACCGTGGTGCTCAAACCCGCTGAGTATACTTCGCTGACAGCGTTGCTCTTTGCCGATATTTGCGGGCAGGCGGGTTTGCCGCCCGGCGTGGTGAATATCGTAACTGGCGACGGCACTGTCGGAGAGAGGATCGTTGACGCCGATGTTGATAAGATCGCCTTTACCGGCTCCACCGCAGTAGGCCGCCAAATTCGCAGGCAAACGGCGGGTCGCGGAATTCCACTGACGCTCGAGCTGGGCGGCAAGTCCCCCTATATCGTCTTTGACGATGCGGATCTGGATTCCGCTGTCGAAGGCCTGGTTGACGCGATCTGGTTCAATCAAGGGCAGGTCTGCTGCGCAGGCTCTCGCTTGCTTGTCCACGCGCCCGTCGCCGAGGCATTCCACGCCAAACTCCGCGCGCGCATGGACAAGCTGCGCATTGGCGATCCGCTCGACAAATCTATCGATATTGGTGCGGTGGTGGACCCGGTTCAGCTTGGTGCAATTCAGGGCATGATCGACGCCCATCCGGGCGGCTCGACACACCGGGCAAGCTGTGAACTTCCCGCCAAGGGCTGCTATTTCCCGCCGACGCTGATCGAAGGGTTAGATCCCGCACATGCCTTGATGCAAGAAGAGATCTTTGGCCCGGTCCTGGTCTCAACGACGTTCCGCACCCCTGCCGAGGCCGTGCAATTGGCCAACAACACGCGGTATGGGCTGGCCGCGACTGTCTGGTCTGAGAATATCAACCTCGCCCTCGACATCGCACCGCAGCTTGCTGCTGGGGTGGTTTGGATCAATGCAACCAACCTTTTTGACGCTGCTGCCGAATTCGGCGGGGTCCGAGAGAGCGGCTTTGGACGCGAAGGCGGCTGGGACGGGCTTCGCGCCTATCTGCGCCCGCCTGAGGCAGCCCCACTGCGCCCCGCCTCGGCGTTTACCGGAGGCAAAGCGCCTGCCGATCTGATCGACCGAACGGCAAAGCTTTATATCGGCGGGAAACAGGCGCGACCGGATGGCGGCTATTCCGCGCCGGTTTGGGGCAAGTCCGGCGCGCTGCTGGGACATGCCTCTTTGGCAAATCGAAAGGATGTGCGCAACGCGGTTGAGGCCGCCCACGCCGCAAAGAGTTGGTCCAAGACCACAGGCCATTTGCGCGCTCAAATACTTTATTTCATCGCTGAGAACCTAGCCGCGCGACGCGACGAGACAGCCCAGCGTTTGAACGCGCTCACCGGCGGACGGGATGGCGCGGACGAGGTCGAGATGAGCCTGCAAACGCTGTTCTCAGCGGCGGCATGGGCGGATAAGTTTGATGGTGCCGTACACGGGGTTCCAATCCGCGGCGTCGCTTTGGGCATGTATGAGCCGACCGGCATTGTCGCGGCGCTTTGCCCGGACCGGCTCCCCCTGCTTGGTCTTGTGCGCCTTATGGCACCGGCTATTGCGATGGGCTGCCGGACAATCATCGCGGCGTCGCAACCCTTCCCGCTCGCGGCGACGGACTTTGTCCAAGTGCTGGAAACCTCGGATGTACCGCCGGGTGTCGTCAATATTCTAACCGGGCCGCATGATGCCCTGGCCAGCGCTATGGCCGAGCACGCGGATATTGATGCGGTTTGGTCCTTCTCTGACCCCAAGCTTGCCCAGCAAATCGAAGAGGGCAGTGCGGGGAGCCTCAAGCGGACATGGATTAGCAGAGCCCTTCCTGAGGTAAAGGATGTGTTGCGCGCCGCGACCGAAGGCAAGACGATCTGGATCCCTTACGGCGCGTAGCACAGATGAGGTGGCCGGGGGAGGTTACGCTCGATACTGGCTATCAGGCAGAGCTGTTGATCCTTGCGTACGATAACGTATTTTACTCAAGAAGTTCTAAGCGCGCAACGCATAGCGCTCTCGAAGGGCTTGCAATTGTTCAACGAGCGGTGAGATCTCTGTGCGCTGCTTGTCCGTCAAACGTCGCAATTTGGCTATGCTGTTGAGCGCACCTCCTCCGACCTCGATTTGGTCCTCTAGCGGTGGGTCAGGTGCGTCGATTTCCAGCGGCGCAGAAGACGTATCAAGTTCGACAGAAGCGGCTGGAATAGCGTCGTCGGGAGTCACTGGGTCGACAGCACCTAAAGCAGGCTCTGTCTTTTCGGATGGCTCTGGATCAACGGCGGCAGGATCGGATGCGAAATCGGCATAGGTCGGTGCCGCCGAGGCTGCTTGAACAGGCAACGCATCTGTCTGATCCAAGCTGGTAACAGACGCCTGTGCAGGAACATTTTGATCATCTTCCGGGGCCGTGGCCTGATCAGGTATCTGTTGGTCTGCTTTTGGGGTTTGATCGGCCTCAACCGCCCCCATAGGCGGCACTACTAATTTTGTAGGCGCCTCCGCTGGGCCGGCAACCCCCTCCAAGACTTCTTCGTCCAACGGCTGTGACAGATCCGCGACATACTCGATGCCTTTTTCGCGCAGAACCTTTTGAGCGCCCTTAATCGTTAGCCCATCCTCATGGAGCAGCTTGCGAATGCCGCCGAGCAGTAGCATATCCGCTGGCCTAAAATAGCGCCGGCCACCTGCCCGTTTTACCGGCTTAATCTGACTAAATTTACTTTCCCAAAAGCGCAGTACATGCGTCTGAACGCCAAGCCATTCCGCAACTTCCGAAATTGTTCTAAACGCGTCCGCGCTTTTGACCATCGTCAAGACGGTTTGTTACCCATCGCCACCCGATCTTTCATCAGATGAGAGGGGCGAAAGGTTAACACGCGGCGGGGGCTGATCGGGACCTCTTCGCCAGTCTTGGGATTGCGGCCCATGCGCTCCGACTTGTCGCGTATTGAAAATGTGCCAAAGCTTGAGATCTTAACTTGCTCGCCGCGCACCAGCGCGTCCGACATATACTCAAGTATGCTCTCAACCAATTGCGCGCTTTCATTGCGTGACAGGCCCACCTCGCGAAAGACCGCTTCGCTTAGATCCATCCGCGTCAACGTCTTCTCGGACATATGCTTCCCTTTCTATATCGACCAACTTTGGGCCAGCACCTTTTACAAGTCAATATCAGCAGCTTACCGCTTCGCGCATAGCGTGTCTTCTGGATCAAAGAAAGAGGGAATTTAGAGCCGCAACACGACCGCGCCCCAGGCAAGCCCGCCGCCAATCGCTTCGGTCACCACAAGCTGATTGGGTTTTAGCTTTCCCTCAGACTGGGCAACGGACAGGGCAAGGGGGATTGATGCTGCCGATGTGTTGCCATGATCTTCCACCGTTACCACCACGCGTTCCATCGGTACGCGCATTTTCTTTGCGGTGCCTTGAATTATCCGAATATTTGCTTGATGCGGCACGATCCAATCGACCTCGTCAGAGGTCACACCCGCCTTTTCCATCGCGGTGTGCGCCGTGGCAGCCAGCTTCTCAACCGCATGTCGAAAGACCTGATTGCCTTGCATTCGCAGATAGCCCGTGGTGCCGGTGCTCACGCCGCCATCGACATAGAGCAAATCGCGCAATCGGCCATCCGAGTTCAAATCGCATGCCAAAATGCCCCGATCAGAGGCGAGACCCTGGCCCTCGGAGGCTTCCAGCAACACTGCGCCAGCGCCGTCGCCAAATAAAACGCAGGTTGCGCGGTCCTGCATGTCGATGATTCGGCTAAAGGTCTCGGCACCGATCACCAAAACCCGCTCTGCCTGTCCTGACACGATCAAGGCATTTGCTGTGGAAAGGGCAAAGACAAACCCCGCGCAGACTGCTTGGACATCAAAGGCAAAGCCGCTCGTCATCCCCAGCCGCTCTTGCACCATCGTTGCGGCAGAGGGGAAGGTTAGGTCGGCGGTGGAGGTTGCGAGCACGATTGCGTCAATCTCTTCGGCAGAACGCCCCCCCATTGTCAGCGCGTGACGCGCCGCCTCTGTCGCCATTGAGGCCGTGCTGTCCTGGGGCCCTGCAAAATGGCGGTTGGCAATGCCAGAGCGGGCGCGGATCCATTCGTCTGACGTGTCCAAGCGCTCGGCAAACCAACTATTTGGCACAATGCGCTCGGGAAGATAATGCCCGACCCCGGTCATGACGGCGCGGCGTGTCATGTGCGCTCCTTATCTTGCATCGCGCTGGGCATAACGGCGGCCACGCGTGCGGCCAGTTTGGCGTTAAAGCCGGACGCTGACAACTGGGCTGCAAGCTTGATCGCGGCAGAAACACCCGTTGCGTCCGCCGAGCCGTGCGACTTTACCACCGTGCCATTGAGGCCAAGAAACACGCCCCCATTTACACGACGTGGATCTATGCGCTTGGTCAAACGGCGCAAAGAGGTATAGGCCAAGAGTGCGGCAAATCGTGACAGCGGCGAAAAGCGGAAGGCCGCGCGAAGCAGATCTCCGACAAGCTGCGCCGTGCCCTCGCCGGTCTTTATCGCGACATTTCCAGTAAAACCATCCGTTACGATCACATCGGCGACGTTGCCGGGAATATCCCCACCCTCGACAAAGCCGACAAAATCATATCCCGCAGTGTCGGCCTGCGCCTCAATCAACTCATAGGCGGTATGCAACTCAGAGCGCCCCTTGTGCTCTTCGGTTCCGACATTCAAAAGACCGATGCGGGGGCGCGGTAAATCCATCCCATTCCGGGCATAGCTGGTCCCCATCAACGCATAGCGCAAAAGATCCTCGGCATCGGCGCGTATATCCGCGCCCACATCGAGCATCACATTAAAGCCTTGCGGATTGCGGGAGGGCCAAAGCACGGCAATGGCCGGGCGGTTCACACCCGGCAATTTACGCAAGCGAAACATCGAAAGCGCCATCAACGCGCCGGTGTTACCGCAACTGACAACCACATCTGCCTCGCCCGAGCGCACCGATTCGATTGCCGAATACATCGAGCTATTTTTGCCATGGCGCACGACATGGCTTGGCCGGTCGTCCATATTGATCACATCGGGGGCATCCACAAAGCTGCAGCGCCCTGCCAGATGCCGCCTGCGGGCTACAAGCGGTTCAAGTACATGGCGTGGCCCATGCAGCAAAAAATCAATGTCCGGGTTTTTGGCTGCAGATTGCGCACAGCCCGCAATCGCAACGGCGGGACCTTGGTCCCCGCCCATTGCATCAATCGAAATCGTGATTCGGGCTGGTTTGGCGATCATATCATGCGTGCCGATCAGCCTCGCTTAGCTTAGGCGGCGTCTTCGTCGAGTTCGATCTCGTCCGCCATCGCGACGATTTCATTGTCATTGTAATACCCGCAAGCTGCGCAAACGTGATGCGGGCGCTTGAGCTCGCCGCAGTTTGGGCATTCATTCGGGTTCGCTGCAACAAGCGCGTGATGGGAGCGACGATTGTTGCGACGCGACGTGGAGACTTTGTTCTGTTGTACAGCCATCACATGGCCCTTTTCGTTACGTTTCGGTCGCGGTAACCGAAGTGGAATCTATAAAGCTTAGGCCGCAAGCGACCGCGCGGTGTGCAGCCTTTAGGCTGTTCCCGCGCATATGTCCAACCCAATTGTGATCAGGCCGCGCAAAATACCAAGTGATTGCCAGGTTGCAAGCAAAAAAACCTACGCACCCGGCGCGTTCGGGTCTTAGGTCTCATTCGTTTTTGCTTAACGTTCCGCGGAGTGCCGCGAGCCCGGCAAAAGGGTGCGCGGCCTCGTCGCTCATCGGGCGAATCCCAGGGGCTGCGAACTGCGATTGTGCAAGGCTGGCATCCTCTGACCGAGGATAAAGAGGCAGGGCAAGGCTCAGCGCCTCAACCATAACCGCGACGGGATCAATCCATGCGCCCAAAGGTTCGGCCCGCTCATCCTCGGGCATCTCTGCCTCATCCGCTTCGGGGTCGGTAAAATCGCGGAGATAAAGGCGCTCAACCGGTATATCGATGCGGGTCTGCACGGGTGCAAGCGTCACAATGCAGGGCTGGACAACCGTCGCCCCGAGTTTACCAGAGAGCGCGAAGTCCGCCGCCCCTGAGGCCACAACCTCCCCCGCAAAGCGAAGCTTTTGTAGTTTAATCAGGCTCAGATGCTGGGCAATGTCAGCAAGTATCGCCCCATCAGGGGTGACATCAAACGTAGCAGGGCGGTTTTGCGGCAGGTCCGCGACGCGCAAAGCATGGGCAGACAGTTCAGGATTTGGCATAGAGCTTTCTTGAATAGGCGCGCAGGCATTGATAATCGGAATAAAGGTCAGCACCCGAGAGGGCAAGGGGGCGAAAGGATGAGCAGCTTGAACGTCATTTTTAGATGCATCTTGTTAGGAGCGCTGCTTGGGGTGCTAACGGCATGCAGCCCCATTCTGAGCAATCAGGGCTATATGCCACCGGAAGACGCCCTTGAGCAGATTGTTGTTGGTATCGACACCAGGACAAGCGTGGAAGAGACAATCGGCTCGCCCGGTGCCAGCGGGGCGACACGCAATGGGAGCTACTATTATATACGCAGCCGATTGCGCACGACGCTTTTCTTCGCGCCGGAGGTGGTTGAACGGGAGGTGCTTGCGATTAGCTTTGACAGCTCTGATGTTGTCGCCAATGTCGAGCGGTTCGGGCTGGAAGATGGGCGTGTTGTCCGCCTGCAAGCACGTGTGACCGAATCGGGTCTGACGGATAAAACCTTTTTGCGTCAATTGCTGGGGAATTTGGGACGCATCGGCCCAACCTAGAAGCTGTTTCCGTCGCGGTGTCACGGCGTTGTTATACAGCGTATGATAGCGCGCTACCAAGATAGGTCGATATTGTGTGATTGGAGCCAAGCATGATCTCGTTCCGAAAGGGCCGCTACAACGTGCGCGAGGCGATGAGCGCCGAAGACATCACAGCCGCTCAGCGCCTTCGGGCCCGCTGTTTCGGCACGCAGAGCCCGCTTGATGCAGATCCTTTCGACACCCATTGCAGCCATATTCTGATCTTCGAAGAAACCGCTGAGCGCCTGGTCTGTTGCTTTCGCATGCTTCCTTTGGATGCAGCGGAGATTTCTCGCAGCTATTCTGCGCAATACTATGAGCTTAGCGCGCTCGAGACATTCTCGGGGAAAGCGGTCGAGATGGGGCGGTTCTGCGTGCATCCCGAGGTCCAAGATCCAGACATTCTGCGCATTGCTTGGGGCGCGATGACAACCTATGTGGACGCGCATAACGTCAGCTTGCTCTTCGGCTGCTCCAGCTTTGCCGGTACCGAAACCGAGGCTTATCTTGATGCGTTTGCGATGCTCAAAGCCCGGCACCTTGCGCCAAAGCGTTGGCTGCCACGGGTCAAGGCGCCTGATGTGTTTCGCTTCGCCGCGAAACTGCGCCGCAAGCCGGATGCGAGAAAGGCGATGCTGCGGATGCCGCCGCTTTTAAGGACCTATCTGATGATGGGTGGATGGGTTTCAGACCATGCCGTGATAGATCGGAAGATGAACACTTTGCATGTTTTCACAGGGGTCGAAATCAACGCGATCCCCCCCGCGCGCAAGAGGCTGCTGCGGGCGCTCGCGCATTGACGCCCCCACTCCTAGGCGGCTAGCTGCGCGGTATGGCAATTGTTCCCCATCTTCAGCTTTCAAACCTCTCGCTCGGTTTCGGCGGTGCCCCGCTTTTCGAAAACCTTGATCTGGTTGTACATCCGGGCGACCGGGTTGCGCTGGTGGGGCGCAATGGATCTGGTAAATCTACGCTGATGAAGGTGATGGCCGGGCTGATCGAGCCGGACCAAGGGGAGGTAGTGAGCGGGCCGGGCGTGAATGTGGGGTATATGGAGCAAGAACCAAACCTCTCAGATTTCGCGACGCTCGGAGATTTTGCCGCGGCAGAACTCGCGCCGTCGGATCTCTACCTAGTCGAACGCGCCGCCGAAGGGTTGAAATTTGATCCGGATCGCGCTGTAGAAACCGCCAGCGGGGGTGAGCGCCGCCGCGCCGCGCTTGCCCGCCTGATGGCAGAGGCACCCGGCTTGATGCTGCTTGACGAGCCAACGAACCATCTTGATATCGAAGCTATCGCTTGGCTAGAGCACCGGCTTCGAGCTATGCGCGGTGCCTTTGTGCTTATCTCACATGACCGAGCTTTTTTAAAAGCGCTCAGCCGCGCGACGCTTTGGGTTGATCGCGGCCAAGTGCGCCGACAAGATAAGGGCTTTGCTGAGTTCGAAGCGTGGCGCGACAGAACCTGGGCCGAAGAAGATACGGCCCGCCACAAATTGGACCGCAAAATCAAAGCCGAAGCACGCTGGGCCGTTGAAGGTATCAGCGCCCGGCGCAAGCGCAACCAAGGCCGGGTTCGCGCCCTCCAAGATTTAAGAGCGGAGCGCGCGGCGCAGCTTAAGCGGCACGGCGCCGGTGCTCTTGCCTTGGAGGCCGGGCCGAAATCGGGTCGAAAGGTTATAGAGGCAAAGGGCCTGACCAAGCGATTTGGAGATCGCACCATCGTGTCGGGGTTTGACTTGACGGTCAGGCGCGGGGACCGAATTGCTTTGGTTGGGCCCAACGGGGTGGGCAAAACGACACTTCTAAATTTGCTGATCGGTCAGGCAACGCCTGACGCTGGAACGGTCACCTTGGGCACTCGACTTAGCCTGGCCGTGTTCGATCAGTCACGCATGGCGCTTGATTTAGAGGCCAGCCTTTGGAACACCCTGACCGGAGATCCCAACATGCGCGTGAGCGGCAAGGCGGATCAAGTGATGGTGCGCGGCCAACCAAAGCATGTGGTCGGGTATCTCAAGGACTTTCTCTTTGACGAAGCGCAAGCACGGGCGCCCGTGCGCGCACTTTCAGGAGGGGAAAAGGCACGTTTGCTGCTCGCCAAGCTTATGGCGCAGCCTTCGAATCTGCTGGTGCTTGACGAGCCTACGAATGATTTGGACATCGAAACGCTGGATCTGTTGCAAGATGTCCTTGCCAGCTATGATGGAACGGTCTTGTTGGTGAGCCATGACAGAGACTTTTTGGACCGCGTGGCCGTGACGACCATTGCGATGGAAGGCAACGGCAAAGCGGTGGTCTATGCGGGCGGTTGGTCCGATTATCAAGCGTTAAGGCCAAAGGAGAAAAGCGCCCAGCCTTCGGGCGCTAAGCTTCCCCCATCAAAAGTCGCTCGGCCATCCCAACCGACAAAGCGGGGCCTGAGTTTTACCGAGCAACACCGCTTTGGCGCGCTGCCTGGTGAACTGGAACGCCTTGAAGCGGAGATCAAAAAGCTAGAGCTGTTTCTGGCGGATCCTACGCTCTATACGCGAGAGCCCGTCAAATTCTCAAAAGCGACCGAGGCATTGGCTCAGCGTCAATGTCAGTTGATTGCCGCCGAGGAGGAGTGGTTAGCGCTGGCAGAAAAAGCCGATCTCTAATTTCTCCAAATTAATAAGAACTGGCGTGGCGCTTTTACCGAGTTATCGGCGGTCAAATCCACCCTCAAGCAAATGGATTTGAGCGGCGCTCGGATCCGATGGCGCGTACCAAATTCTAGAAATAGCTCTGCACCAAGTTTGTAGCGATTAGGTTCCAACCATCTGCGACTACGAAAAAAGCTAGTTTGAATGGCAGCGAGATGATCGCAGGGGGGACCATCATCATCCCCATTGACATCAATATTGCCGCCACAACCAAATCAATAATTAGAAACGGGAGGAAAATCAAAAACCCGATTTGAAAAGCGCGTGATATCTCAGAAAGTAAAAAGCTAGGGATCAATACAGATAGCGGTGAGCTTTCGTCGGGCAAATTAGGGACTGAATCGGGGCGTAGGGTAGCAATAGACTGATAGGTGCTTAGATCAACACGATTTGACATAAATACCCGGAAGGGGTCGAGCGCGCGCGCTAACGCGATCTCGATATCAATCTCCTCATTCAGCAACGGCTCAACTCCGATCTCCCAAGCCTCTACGAATACAGGTTCCATAATGAAGTACGTTAGGAATAAAGAGAGGCTGACAATTAACATGTTCGGCGGAGAAGCTTGAAGGCCAATAGCTTGCCTTAGTATTGAAAGTACCGTCAAAATGAAAGGAAAGCACGTGATCATTATGGCGATTGCTGGCGCCAAGCTCAGGACAGTAACCAACGCAAATAGCTGAATAACACGCGCGCTTACCGAGCCATCTTCACCGAAGTTGATTTGCAGTTCTTGAGCGCTCAGTGGGCTAGCTAAAAGTACTAAATATACTCCACATAGAACGCAGAGATGCCATCTCATGACTTACAATCCGCCGCCTAAATCCGAGATTTCAATAAGGCGGACAACTAGTTCCCCATTCTCTGAGTCTTGCGCTTCCTCAAGCATGCCCTTGGCTATAAGTTTATCGCCAACAAACAACTCGACGGGATCGTCGACGCGCCGATCAAGCGACAACACGGCGTTTTTGCCCAACATAACAAGATCCCGGACCAGCGGACGTGCCCGCCCGACGCATACCGAAACTTCAATTGGCACGGACGTAAAGGGATTGCCTGCGTCTTTAGCGAGTGAGGAACGGTCGAATTCTTCAGACATCATTCACCTTTAGCTCAGAGTTTTTGATACAAGCGCTTAGGGCGTCTCCAATACCGTCGATAATGCCCGATAGATCGACTTCACGTTCATGCGCACCTACGCGGATGAGAGCGCTCAAGTTATGGGTGTTCGGGTTTTCGGATATTGTAGCGGATGGGCTTTGAATGGCATTTAGGGCATTTTCGATGCCCTGCCGCATACCAACTCCTGTTTCGATCTCAATTGTCTCGCCGAGTTGAGCACTAGACACCTGCAAAAGCTGCTCTGCGATATGAAGGCCGAGGCTTTGCTGTGCTATTTCCGGGAGTAGTTTTTGTGTAATTTCACTAAAGAGAGGCCGCATGTTATCGAGCAACCCACGCCGCGCTTCATGAATTGAAAACTCTGCATCTTGCAATATATCTCTGATCGCCTCCAACTCCTTTGCCGATTCTTGCTTATCAACCTTCAAAGCTTCTTCCCATCCGGCTGCAAAACCCTGGTCAAAAGCCTCTAGTTTAATTTCATCAATTTCCGCAGACGAGAACTCTTCGGAGTTTTTGGGTTCATTCGATTTTGGGTTTCCAAAGTCGGTATAGAGATGTGCTGTAGACATCACACATTCTCCTGCTTTTCTTCCAGCCAATCTTTAAGTATTTCGACCGTTTCTTGCTGCCGTTCTCCTATCATTTGACGCAAACGTTCAACAGGATCAGCCGCTGCCTCCATGCCAAAATTGGGTTGGTCAAATGCAGAAACCATAGGCAGACCAGCAAGGGGCGCATCGCTATTTGAAAAGTCGCTACTCAGATCAGGTAAGTCAGAAGCTTCGAAATTGTCGGGGAGGGATGCCGTGCTGTCCGCCTCTGGCGCAGGCAATCCGATTGCAGCGCCTCCCGACGCGGTCGCATTTGCAGAAAGTACGGGCCGCACCACAAATACGCCCAGGATTAGCGTGACGATGGCAAGCACAAGCATTTGGATCGCGGACATGACATCTAAGGCAAATCCGTCAAAAAAGCTCTGCGAAGCTTCGGTTCCGCGCACCGGGCTGCTCAGCAAAGACATAGATTTAATTGTAATAACATCACCCCGTGCGGCATCAAATCCAACGGCAGAGGCCACGAGTTCTTCTAGGCTTGCAAGTTCTTCCTCTGAACGCGGCGCGGTTATTGTGCTCCCATCTGCGGCGGTCTGCGAAATGTCGTTTACCAGCACCGCGACTGTGAGACGTTTGATGGCCCCAGGTGCTTTGATAATCTCCCGCTCTGTTTCGGAAACTTCATAATTTATCCGCTCTCTTACCTCTGAATTCTGCGAGGAAGAGTTGTCGGACCCCGCAGCCTGGCCGTCGGGCAGATTAGACGCGACAGTTACGTCACCCCCACCTGCCTCATTCGAATTATTGCTGCGTTCTTCTGTATCGGTGCTGATTGCAACGCGCCCTTCTGGATCAAAGCGCCGCTCTCGAATCGCCTCACTCTCTGTGACCGTATCAACGCTGACCTCTACAACCGCATTGCCAAACCCCACACGCGCCGCAAGCAGCCGTTCAACGCGTTCCCTTAGAACCTGCGCCTTTTCATCGCTTGCCGCTGAGGTTGCCGCTTCTTCGGTGGCGCCTAGCATATTTCCATCAGAATCGATAACGGCGACATCTTCGGGGGACAGGCCCGAAACCGCAGACGCGACAAGAAATCTTATCGCCTTCGCCTGGGCCGGAGAAATAGCGCCGCCACTAGGGGTGACCGCGACGGACGCTTTCGGCGTAACGTCCCGCTGGAATGGGTTGGACCCGGTGGTTGCGACATGCACACGCGCCATGGCGATATGCGGGCTTGAAATAATGGTGCGGGCAAGTTCGCCCTCCTTCGCCCGCCAATACGCGGCATCAAACATTTGCGACGTCGTGCCAAACCCGCTGAGCGAGTCGAGCAATTCGTATCCCTTTGTCGAATTTGCGGGCAACCCTTCGCTGGCGAGTGTCAGGCGCAGCTCGTCACGCCGCGCACTGTCAACAAAGATTGACGAGCCACGCACCTCATAGGATGCGCCGCGCTGCTCTAGAGCGCGAACAATCTCGCCCGCTGCGCCATTCTCCAAGCCAGAATAAAGCAACGTCATTGTGGGAGAGGTCGCCATGCGTGCCATGGCTACGATTGCCAAAAACATCGCAATCGTCGCGCCAACCACCACGATCTGTCTTCGAAGGTCCAGCCTGTTCCAGACGTTCAATAATTGCAGCACGATTGCCTCCGTCCACCCGAGCGTTCTGCTCGGCTTGGCGACGATAAATGACCGATCAGGCTTAACATTCGGTTAGTCCCTATCGGGTTATAAGATTTTTGTTGAAGCGTGGAACATCATGAGCGACGAGACTGAAAATTCACCCGAAGAGGAAAAAAAGCCCTCTAAACTCCCGTTGCTACTAGGGCTGCTTTTGGCGATCCTAGGCGGCGGTGCAGGGTTCTATTTGACGTGGTCGGGCATGCTGCTCGGCGGCGATACCAAGGGCGAAGGCGCCAAAACTCAAGCGTTTGTCGCAGAGTTGCCCGATTTGGTATTTGTCGAAGTTATGCCGATGACGGTGTCTATCCGCACATCAGCGCCGAATCAGCATCTCAAGTTTCGCGCCCAGCTTGAAGTTCCTGCGCAGTTTGAAGAGGACGTGAAATTGCTCTTGCCTCGTGTCGTTGACGTATTAACAGGATATCTCCGCGCGCTTGAGCTGCGCGACTTAGAGAACCCTTCTGCTTTGATGCGGCTGCGGGCTCAGATGCTGCGCCGGGTTCAGGTGGTCGTTGGGTCAGAGCGCGTAAATGATCTACTTGTCATGGAATTTGTCTTGAACTGAGGGGTTTGAATGGACGTTATTGCTGACATACTACTCGCCGCCGGTGCATTTGGTGCCGCATTCTATTGCGTAATCCTCGGACGCAGATTGCGAAAATTCAACGATCTGGAAAAAGGTGTCGGCGGGGCTGTGACCGTTCTATCGTCTCAAGTAGATGATTTGACGGAAATGTTGTCCGTTGCCCAAAAAACAGCCGCACGCTCGGCGGATATGCTTACCGCATTGGTTGAACGCGCCGAAGAAACCTCTCGCCAGCTAGAGCTACAGATGGCGTCGCTTCACGATGTTACGGAGAGGCAGGATAAAGCGGAGCCCGCGCCAGACGTTCCCTGCGAGGCGCCACAGGCGCCGGTTCCGGACACGATTTTCGTACGTCATGCCGGGGTCGAAAGATGAAGACATTTCGCCAAAAGTTTCGTCATCAAGGGCGCGGCACAATTTTGCTGATCGCAAGTTTATTTCTCGCATCCGCTGGGGCACGCCTTGCCAACAGCGCAAACGAGGCGTTGCCAATCACAAACAACATGTCCGAACCTGCTACATTACCGCAAAGCGCGCCAGTGGAGGCCGGTCCACCTCTTACCGCGACGAGCCGGTCGGGTATGGCGGACCTACTAGATGAGCTGCGCCAGCGAGAAGCTGCCGTTGAGGCCAGAGAACTAGAGCTCATAACGCGAGAAAAGACGTTAGTGGTCGCGCGTGAGGAAATTGAGCGGCGTCTTGCGCTATTGGAGGAAACCGAAAAACGATTAAGTGCAACTCTATACCGCGCGGATACCGCAGC
>CAYWNJ010000015.1:9645-14309 GCA_964459535.1 uncultured Rhodobacterales bacterium | reverse complement strand
GGCAGATCGTCCGAGATGGCCACATCACAACCCTGGATCTTGAAACTGTACTTGCTCGCCAACGCGTCTTGGCGCGAGGATTGCAATAACTTGCTGAGGTGCAGCCAAACCATAATAGGTAGGTCGAAAATCGACGAGCGTACCAAAAATTTGGCATCGGTACGACGAAAAGGCCGCTTGTTGATTATGCGGCTCTAACCTTCAGAAACGCCCGCTTCGGAAAAGGTCGCCATTCCCGACAAGCACTCAACGGCACCTTTCAAGATAGGGATCGCCAGCGCTGCGCCAGACCCCTCTCCCAGACGCATATCCAGCGACAGAAGCGCGGGGCTCTTGTCCAAAGCTTCAAGAAGCATTCGGTGAGCCTGCTCCGCGCTCTGATGCCCAGCGATACAATGATCCAATGCCCCCGGCACTTCGTGATGAAGCGGAGCTGCTGCCGCGCAGGCAATGAAGCCGTCGAGTATCACTGGGATCCTCGCGGCGCGCGCGCGGATAATGGCGCCCGCCATCGCCGCCATTTCCCGGCCCCCAAATGCTCCAAGTGCGGCGATCCCCTGCAAGTTTGGATGGCGTTCTAGCCCTGCTTCGACGACGGCGAGTTTCCTTGCTAGGCCAGCCTCATCAACGCCCGTTCCGTGGCCAACCCAAGCTGCTGCGCCGCCGCCAAACAGTGCCGCAGAAATTGCGGCGGCGGCAGTGGTATTGCCAATCCCCATTTCTCCGACGACCAACAAATCGGCACCCGCGTCAACGGCGTTCCAGCCCACGTTCAGCGCATCCAGCAGCGCAGCATCGTCCAATGCTGGGCCCGTGGTGAAGTCGCCGCTTGGACGGTCGAGATCTAGCGCGACCACATCCAAAGAAGCGCCAGCCATGCGCGCAAGTTGGTTAATAGCAGCGCCGCCCGCCTCAAAATTGGCGACCATCTGAGCGGTAACCTCCGCCGGGAAGGCCGAGACACCCTGCGCCGCAACGCCGTGATTGCCTGCAAACACGATGATTTGCGGCCCATTAATCGCAGGTCGATCCGTGCCCCGCCAACTTGCATACCAAATTGCAGCCGCCTCAAGCCGCCCAAGCGCCCCTGGCGGTTTGGTCAGATCCGCATTGCGCGCCGTTGCGGCGGCTTGAGCCTGTGCATCTGGTCCGGGCGCAGCGCGAAGCTGGGCGGTGACGTCTTGCAGTGTTTCAAACATGAGCGGTTATGCCTTGCTGTCAGTCTGCCGGTTCATTACCCAAACTCAAGAAGTCTCAAAAGCCCAAATCAGACCTAATGGCCAATTCTAAAGACATAGCGCCGCTTTGGTGGGATCCGATTGTTGCGGCGATCCTGTTGACACGGCTTCCGATGCCAAAGGCGCCAGAGCGTGCCTTTGCGCAGCAAGCCCGGGCCGTTTGGGCCTTTCCCTTGGTCGGCCTCTTTTTGGGGATATGCGCAACCTTGATCGGTTGGCTTGGACCGACCCCTATGCTTTCGGCGGTGCTGAGCCTGGCTGCGCTCGCGGTTATGACGGGTGCGCTGCATGAAGATGGGCTGGCCGATACCGCAGATGGGCTGTGGGGCGGGCATACGGCGGCGCAACGCTTGGACATTATGAAGGACAGCCGGATTGGCGCGTATGGCGTGCTCGCACTTATCTTTGTCAGCTTCGCGCGACTTAGCGCTGTCGTGGCCGCAGGTCCCCTCACGCTGATCGCATCCGCAACGCTGTCGCGCGCGCTGATACCGCCATTGATGCTTTGGCTGCCGCCAGCCCGTCCTGATGGGTTAGCGCAGAGTGTTGGGAAACCGCCAACTGGCTCGGTTTTGGCCGGGATTGGCCTCGGCCTGGTGGTGTCCCTCATCCTCGTCGGCCCGCCTGCGCTTTGGGCGGCGCTGGTGGCGGGGTTGGTGACGGCCCTTCTCGCCCGAATTGCGCGTTCGAAAATTGGCGGGCAGAGCGGGGATATCCTGGGCGCTGCGCAGCAGCTTTCGGAGGTCGCTATCCTAATCGCACTTATACCCTAAGGCGCTCCACAACCGTTCTGATAACACCGCCCCGTCAAACCGTAGGTTTGTCTTCGGCAAAACGGGGCGGAACGGCGCGGCTGGACGGCACCTATTGCGCTGGAGATATAGTCCGATGGTTGAATTTTGATGTTGATCTTCAACCATCTCTGCTCTGCCCAAGCCGCCCGTGGGGGCGGTCGGCGCGTTGCCATCCTGCGGATGGCTGGGGGCTAAGCAGGTACAAGATCAAAATTGTGTCGCTAGGCAATATATGCGGGGCGAGAGGTTTAAGGTTTTGCCCCTTAGCCGCCGCCTAAGCTGCGCGACTGGTTAGCACCTCACCTACTTCCTTTGCGGCGGCAAGCTCGTCTCCGCCTGAGACGGCGGCGACCTCGCGGGTCAGACGTTCTAGCGCGGCCTCGTAAAGTTGACGCTCGGAATAGCTTTGCTCGCGCTGGTCGTCATTGCGGTGCAGATCGCGCACGACTTCGGCAATCGCGATCAGATCCCCAGAGTTGATTTTCTGCTCATATTCCTGCGCCCGACGCGACCACATCGCCCGTTTGACCTTGGCCTTGCCTTTCAACGTTTTCATCGCATGAGCGATCACATCTGGACTGGACAGCGCACGCATTCCGATCTCGGTCGCTTTATGCGTCGGCACGCGGAGTGTCATTTTGTCTTTTTCAAAAGAAACAACGAATAGTTCCAGTGTGACCCCGGCGATCTCTTGCTCTTCGATCGAGACGACTTGCCCCACACCATGGGCGGGATAGACAACGAACTCATTGGGAAGGAATGCAGGTTTCTTAGCTTTAGTCATTTGTGTTCCTCAAATGCGCCTGGCCCGTCGCACAAAACTCCGGTCCGATGCAACCGCTTCGTCCCATGGAGAGTTCTTAGCTGTTCTTCCCCGGCTTATGGATCGCCGGTTGGAGGGCCTAGATACGCCGTTTACGTCTGGTGTGCATATCATAAAAGCCAAGGGGTTAGAAGCGACTGCTTGGCAAATTTTTCCCCAATTGGCGCTCCTTTGTCCTCAGCCCCCCTCGCCTGCAGCTTCGGAGAAGTATTTTTCTAGCTTACCGGCCTCGCCTTCGCGCTCCTCCGCGTCGGGGAGCGGATCTTTTTTGGTGATGATGACGGGCCAAATCTCGGCGTATTTTCGATTGAACTCCACCCATTTTTCGACATCCGGCTCGGTATCAGGTTTGATCGCATCAACCGGGCATTCAGGCTCGCAAACGCCGCAATCGATGCACTCATCGGGGTGTATCACAAGCATATTCTCGCCTTCGTAAAAGCAATCTACCGGGCATACTTCGACGCAATCGGTAAATTTGCACGCGATACAGGCATCGTTAACGATGTAGGTCATTGCGCAAAGCTCCTTGCCAGTCCTGACTGCCTAGCTAGCGATGCGCAAAGTATCATTCAAGATAGCTTTCTTTCGAAAGGTCCATACCGCGACGATCCTTCTTTGTCGGGCGACCTTTTCCCTCAAAACGTGGGTTTTGCGGAGGTGCGGTTGCGGTCGAAGGCGTCGGCGAAAGATCCGTATAGAGCGCCTGCGCCTCGCTTGCCGGGCCGCGCCGTATCCCGATATCTAAGACTTCAACTACCCGTAGAGCGCGCCCTTGGGTGAAGGTCAAAACATCCCCAGGCCCAACCATCGTTGCCCGTTTGTCAATGCGCTGTCCATTGAGCCGTATGCTCCCGCCCGCGATCTGCGATGCCGCCAAAGAGCGGCTTTTGAAAAACCGGGCATGCCAGAGCCATTTATCAAGACGTAGTTTGCTGTGGTTTTCCATGCTCAGCTTTCAACGACTTTGACCCATGCGCCCAAAGCGCGTCCCTATTCCGAGGTTTTCAATCCCATCAAGGCCGCCGCGAATGGGTTGTCCGGGTCAATTGCCTTTTCCTTTCTCTGAGGCCTAGGGGTGGGTTTATGCGTTTTAGGGCCCTTCGCCTGCCGCTTGTTGCGATCCTTGCCCTTAGGGCGCGCTTTTTCGATAGGGCGTGGCGTGCGCGCCGGACGCGCCCAGCTGAAAGTATAGAAAATTTCGGTCTCTGGCTCGGGCGCGTCTTTCTCCGCCTCCGGCGCGACTTGTAGCTCGGGCGGAGTTTCGGCGGTAGCCTCTTCCGGCGCAGGCGATGCTTTGACCTTTTCGCGCGTCCCTTTTTCGGCTTTGTATCCGAGCCCTTGCATCAGCTCGGCGAATTGCTCAAGTGTCATGCCCGTGATCGAAAGCATATCTGGCTTGGCCTCGAACCCCCCTTTGCTATCTTCGGCGCGCAGCATATCCGCCAGCCGCTCCAGCATGTCGATGCGAATCGCGCGCTCTCCAGAAATTCGATAGCCCGCCATCGTATCCGCGCCGGGCTGGGTGCCCTCTGGCGCGGGGATGGTCACCAGCCCTGGGGGCGGCGATTGCGGGAAAATATCCAGCCCCTTCGCCAGCGACCAAAGCACAAGCCGAAGCCGCGTTGGCGCAGGTTTGAGCAGAAGCGGCATAAAGATCGTAAACTGGCCAAAGCGCACGCCATGTTTGCGCAGAAAACCGCGCGCGTCTTGATCAAGCGCTTTTACATCACTGGCAACAGCGCTGCGCTGGACAACGCCAAACTGCTCGACCAGTTGAAAGGCAAAACCGCGCGCCATGCCGGTTAG
>CAYWNJ010000015.1:0-9618 GCA_964459535.1 uncultured Rhodobacterales bacterium | reverse complement strand
CGCAGCGACTGTGCGGGCGATAAAATGCTGCAAGCGCCGCTGAACCTTTTCGGCAACCTCGGGTCCAGCGACGTCATCGACAAAGGCCTGCACCCGCGGTTTAAGCGGGTCATCCCCGGCCAGCAACTTGCCAACGGCAGAGCTCCCCCACATCAGCCCGCCTTGTTCGGTAAAGTCGATCTCGGTATCCGGCGCGTTGTAAAACCGATCTGCCCGCAAGTGAAAATGCGGGGCGAGCGCCTGCAAGGCTGCCGTCTTGATGGTTTTCGCTTCGGCGGATCCTGCGCCTTTGTCTTGGGAAAAGCGAAAGCCTTCAAGCTTGCCCACAAACTCGCCTTCGACGGTCACACGTCCATCATCATTTACTTCGGCCACGATGGCCTCCTTCTGGCCCAACCGGCGCAGCAACACAGAGGTACGCCGGTCCACAAATCTATTTGTCAGCGCGTTATGAAGCGCGTCTGACAACCTGTCTTCTACAGCGCGTGTTTCCCCGCGCCAATGGTCTATATCGTCCGTCCAACCTGCGCGCTGCGCCACATAGGTCCAGGTGCGCACAAAAGCCAAACGCTTGCTCAGCGCGTCGATGTCCCCGTCCACGCGGTCCACACGGCGGACCTGCCGCGCAAGCCAATCATCGGGCAGGCTACCGCGCTCGTGCAAATGGCGAAACAGCCCTTCGAGCAAAGCGGCGTGCTCCGCGGCGCCGATGCCGCGAAAATCAGGCACACGGCAGACATCCCATAGCAACTTCACGTCGGTGGCGTTCGTACATCTGGCAAAGACCGCGTCCGACTGGCCCAAAGCTTTGAGCGCCGCCAGATCGTCAGCCTCGCGGGCGCGGGTCAAGCGTTCATGCGTTGGCGGTGCTTCAAGACTTTGGATAAGTCGATCAATCGAGCCGAATTGCAATTTCGCGTTTCGCCAAACGAGCTTTTTAAGGGGGGTAAAGCGATGCTCGACAATGGCGCAGGCGATCTCATCGTCCAAGGGGCGGTAACGCCGAACGTGCCATCCCGCTGGCCGCGCCCGGCACGGCCCGCGATTTGCGCCAGCTCATTGGGCGCGAGCGGGCGCATCCGCCGCCCGTCAAATTTGTTGAGCGCGGAAAAGGCGACATGGTCGATGTCCAGGTTTAGCCCCATCCCAATGGCGTCTGTCGCAACCAGATAGTCCACCTCACCAGATTGATACATCGCCACCTGGGCGTTCCGCGTGCGCGGGCTGAGCGCGCCCATCACCACCGCAGCGCCGCCCTTTTGGCGACGGATCAACTCGGCAATCGCGTAAACGTTTTCGACCGAAAAGCCGACAATCGCGCTTCGGGGCCGGATGCGGCTGATCTTTTTCTGCCCCGTATAGGTCAGTTGGCTCATCCGTTCGCGATCTAGGAATGTGACGCCAGGCACCAGAGCGGCAATGGGTCCGCGCATCGTCGCCGCGCCCAGAAATTGGGTCTCGTGCAAGCCGCGGGCGCGCAAAAGACGGTCGGTAAAGACATGGCCCCGCTCAGCGTCGGCGCAAAGCTGGATTTCATCAATCGCAACGAAATCGGCCCCGATCCCCTCCGGCATCGCCTCGACCGTGCAAATCCAGTACTGAGTGCGCGGCGGCACAATCCTCTCCTCCCCGGTGATCAGCGCAACGACGGACGGCCCGCGCAGGGCCACGCATCGGTCATAAACCTCGCGCGCCAGCAGGCGCAGCGGCAATCCAATCACACCCGTACGATGCGCCAACATACGCTCAATCGCGTAGCTCGTTTTCCCGGTATTCGTCGGGCCAAGCAGGGCGACGATGCGGCTGGAAGTGGGCATAGCCGCCCTTTCGTGTTAAGCTTTAGAGAGAGCGGCCGACACCGCGTGCTTCGAGCTGTTTGAGCGCGTCTTGTGCCTCTTTGAAATGCGGATGCAAGTCCAAAGCATATTGAAACGCCTCTTGCGCGCGCGACAGGTCCCCCATCTCCATAAACATCGCACCCAAACCAAAGAGGGACGGATAGTGGGCCGGGTTCAAATGCAAAGCCGTGCTCAAATCATCAAGCGCCGGACCATAGAGGTTGAGCGCAAAGAAGGCGCGCGCCCGCGCATGCCAGCCGGTTGCAAACTCTGGGGCGTGATCGGTCAGCGCCGTGAGATGCTCGACGGCAAGGCGATAGTCTTTCTCCTCCAGCGCTTCGCGCCCCCGCTGAAGCAGCATATTCATTGCGACCGAGCCGGAGCGGGACCACTCAAGCTCTAACTCTTTGGCAAGCTGCGCGGCGACCTCTGGCGCGGCGGCGTTGCGCAATTGCTCTGAGAGTGTCTCTGCCGCCTCTTGCGCCCCGGCGCGGGGCGCTTCGACAACCCAAAGAAGAAATGCCGCAACGACAAGGTGGTAAAGACTGTTATACATGCTCATAACTCAAATCTATCAACCCTCGCAGACATTTCAATCTCGGGGACTTAAATCAAAGGAATGAGATGATGAGCGATATACTCAACCAAGCCTGCGCGATGTTGACAGACAGACTAGGCCCGGACGGCTTTGACGGATCTGCTAAGTTTGAGATTGAGGATGTTGGTGCGATTATGATCGACGCGGGCGGTGTGCGCGTTGCGGATGAAGAGGCCGATGTGACGCTTAGCGCTGATGTCGACACGTTTCAATCCATCTTGGCTGGAGATACCAACCCGACCGCTGCGTTTATGACCGGCAAGCTAAAGGTTGATGGCGATATGGGCATGGCCATGAAGCTGGGCGGGGTATTGGGATAGCCAAAATGACGCTCTCTCCGGCGCCGCTTTACACGGATATCTATCCAGGACCAAAGACGGGCCAGGCGTATTGGACGTCTGCCCCTGACGGTGTGCGCCTGCGCATTGGCTGTTGGTGCCCAGAGGCGGCGCGGGGGACAGTTCTTCTTCTGCCTGGCCGTACGGAGTATATCGAGAAATACGGCTGCGTGACGACTGGTTTCTTTGCGCGCGGATACGCGACGGCGATCATCGACTTTCGCGGCCAAGGCTTGTCAGATCGCCTCTTACCGAATGTCAGGGTCGGGCATGTTCGGGACTTCTCGGAGTATCAGGATGACGTTAGGGCGCTTGTCGAGACGGCGCGCGCCTGCGGGCTCCCCGAACCCTTTTTCCTGCTGGCGCACTCAATGGGCGGCTGTATTGGCCTGCGCGCCCTGCACGAGGGGCTGCCCGTTGTAGCCGCCGCCTTCTCTGGTCCGATGTGGGGGATCAAACTCTCACCCACGATGCGGCCCGTTGCCCATATTCTGTCGCGACTGGTGCCTTTGCTGGGGATGGGCGCCGCCTTGCCACCAGGCACCTCTTACGAGTCCTATGTTCTGTCTGATCCATTTGAGGACAACATGCTGACTACTGACCCCGAGATGTGGGACATGATGGTCGCGCAATTGGAGACACATCCCGAGCTACGCCTTGGAGGGCCAAGCTATACCTGGCTCGGCGCAGCGCTCAGGGAATGCACCGTCCTCGACCATTTGCCAACGCCGGACTTGCCGACCGTCACGTTCCAAGGCTCGAACGAGCGGGTCGTCGATACAGCGAGTATCACGCGCATCATGGAACGCTGGACAAACGGTAAGTTGCATATCGTACCGGCTGGAGAGCACGAAGTTCTGCTGGAAGGTGCAGCGGTCCGAGATCCCATTCTCGATACGATCTGCGCCAGCTACCAAAACGCTACGAGCTAGAGCACCTGACCTTAAACCTGAGGCATCTCGCCTCGAATTTATCTCCTGCGCAACGGGGACCGTTGCGCCGCGCCGTTCCGCCCCCACGGGGCGGCGCGATTGCGCCTCCCCTCGGAACGGCGCTACCGAGCTTCTGCGGGATGCCCCAGGTTTAAGATCGGGTACTCTAGGGGCTGGTTTTCCTGTCTCCCGCAGACTAGCCCTTAACCCATGGCGTTGCTTGAGTTCACCCCATATGGGATCTTTTGCGCAGAAGGCGGGTTCTACATCGACCCGTGGCGAAAGGTTGAGCGCGCACTTATCACCCATGGCCACGCAGATCATGCCCGCGCTGGCATGGGCTCCTATTTATGCACAGATATTGCCGCTCCGGTTCTGAGGCATCGGCTGGGAAACATTAATCTACAGACAATTACCTATGGTAAAGTGATCGAAATTGGCAGCGTTTCCGTCTCTTTTCACCCTGCGGGCCATGTGCCCGGCTCCGCTCAAATCCGCGTCGCCAAAGGGGGTGAGATTTGGGTTGTTTCGGGGGACTATAAGGTGGCGGATGATGGTCTATCCGCCCCGTTCGAGCCCGTCACGTGTGATCACTTCATTACTGAAAGCACCTTTGGGTTGCCAGTATTTCGCTGGCAACCACAGGCCCAAATTGCATCACAAATGAATGCCTGGTGGCAGCAATGTCGCGCAAATGGGCAGACGGCTGTTTTGGGCGCCTATTCGCTTGGCAAGGCGCAACGACTGCTGAGCCTGATAGATATGAATATCGGCCCCGTGCTGACACATACCGCAATTGAGCGCACAAATGCCGTGCTCCGTGCGCAGGGCATTGCATTGCCACCGACGGGCGAGCTTACCGCAAAGACAAACCCTAAAGACTACGAAGGTGCCCTATTGCTGCTCCCGCCCGCTGCAAGCGAGAGCAAATGGACCGCCCGCTGGGGGCCGCGCCAGACGGCCTTTGCCAGCGGATGGATGACCTTGCGCGGCGTGCGGCGGCGTCGGGGTGGGGATCGTGGCTTTGTCATTTCTGATCATGCCGATTGGGATGGCCTGCTCTGGGCGATCCGCGAAACCCAAGCCGAGAATATCTATGTCACGCATGGGTATACGGACGTCTTCGCGCGCTTTCTGAAAGAGAATGGTTGGACCGCGCGTATTGTACCCACCGAATTTGGCGGCGATCTGGATGATCCGGAGGGGAGCCAATGAAGCGGTTTGCCGCACTCTTCACGGCACTTGATCAAAGTACCAAGACCAATAGCAAGGTCGCGGCCCTCGCGCAGTATTTTCAAGATGCGCCTGATCAAGATAGACTTTGGTGCATTGCGCTATTCTCGGGCCGACGCCCAAAGCGTGCTGTAACAACAACCAGGCTGCGTGAATGGGCAGCCGAAAGCGCGTCTATCCCCTTATGGCTTTTCGAAGAATGCTATCCCGTTGTGGGAGACCTATCCGAAACGATTGCCTTGGTTCTGAGCGAACCTCTTAGCACATCTGATCGGTCACTTACTGAATGGATAGTCGCGCTGCGCACGCTGGAGACGCAGGATGACGACGCCCGGAAAGCCTTTGTACTGTCAGCTTGGACACAGCTTGGCGGCACCGAGCGCTTTGTGTTCAACAAGCTCATAACGGGTGGCTTTCGGGTCGGTATTAGTCGCAAGCTAATGACCCGCGCACTTGCCCGAGCGACTGGCCAGCAAGAGACAGAGCTTGCGCATCGGTTAATGGGCAACTGGACGCCGGATACGGTGACTTGGAAAGCGCTGATTGAGGATGAGGATAAGGGCGCCGATATCGCGCGCCCCTATCCATTCTATCTTGCCTATGGGCTTGACGCTGCGCCGGAAACCTTGGGCGATCACGGTCAATGGTGCGCCGAATGGAAATGGGACGGCATCCGAGGTCAACTTATCCTGCGCGGGGGCGAGCATTTTGTCTGGTCGCGCGGCGAAGAATTGATGACCGACCGTTTTCCCGAATTATCGCGCGCCAAAGATTTCCTGCCGATGGGCACCGTTCTGGACGGCGAGCTCTTGGCTTGGGGGGATGGCGCGCCGCAGACATTCAATGCATTGCAAAAACGGATCGGCCGTAAGACCGTGCCAAAAAAGCTACTGCTGGAAACCCCCGTCATCCTCTATGCTTACGATCTACTGGAGCAAGATGGCGAGGACATTCGCTCCTTTCCTTTTATAGATCGTCGCGCCCGATTAGAGAGCCTTTGCGCCGAGCTCCCATCGGATGCGCCTGTCAAGCTTAGTCCCTCTCTGCAACTTACCGATTGGCAAGCGCTGAAAGATGCGCGGCAAACCGCCCGGGCGCATCGCGCCGAGGGCTTGATGCTCAAGCGGGCCGACAGTCCTTATCTTACCGGTCGCAAAAAAGGCGATTGGTGGAAGTGGAAGCTTGATCCCTTAGTGATTGATGCGGTTATGATCTATGCACAATCTGGCTCTGGGCGGCGGGCGAACCTGTTCACGGATTTCACATTTGCGGTTTGGAACGGGAATGAGCTTGTGCCTTTCGCCAAAGCCTACTCTGGCTTGACAGATGACGAGTTCCGGCAACTGACCGCTTGGGTGCGGAAGAATACGGAAGAGCGCTTTGGCCCCGTGCGCCGGGTGCGTCCAGAGCACGTTTTCGAGATTGCTTTTGAAGGGATCCAAGCCTCCCCCCGACATAAGTCCGGCGTTGCGCTGCGGTTTCCGCGTATGTCACGCTGGCGCCACGATAAACCCATTGCCGAGGCGGCGCGCCTTGACGATCTGAAGGACATGCTTGCGCTTTATGGATAAGCCATTTGCCTCACCGCCACCGCTGTCAACAAAGCCGCAAACCGTGCTGCCAGAGGGCGCATGCGACGCACATGTTCACCTGATGGCTGGGCCGGAAGATTTCCCGCTTTGGGAAGGACGCACGGAAAATCCGGCAAAAGGTTTCAACTTTGAGGATTGGATCGCGCTTTATTGGGAGCATCTCGGCGCGTTGGGCCTCTCCCGCGGTGTGATTGTGCATTCCATCTTTTACGGTACTGATAACGCTTTGACCCTCGCCACGCTTGAGGCCCTTGGCGCAGGATTCGCAGGCGTTGGATTGCTGCCAGACGAGGCAACCCGCGCAAAGGTTGCAGCCCTTGCAAAGGCGGGCGTCAAGGCGGTCCGGCTCAATTATGTCCATGGCGGCGTATTGAGCTGGGACGGCGCGCATCGGCTCGCCCCTCTTTTGGCCGATTATGGAATGCACATTCAGATGTTGATGCATGTAGATCAACACTTGGATGGGTTGGCAAAAGAGATTGAGGATCTTCCCGTACCCTTGGTTATTGATCATCTCGGATGGCCGTCGGCTGGCTTGCACCCGGACGGCCAAGGCATCGACACCGCCTGCGCCCTGATGACCGCTGGGCATGTATATGTGAAGCTTTCCGCACCTTACCGCATGGCAAGTGCGCCTTATGCTACCACATCAAACTTAGTCCGGCGCTATCTGGATGCCGCACCAGAGCGGTGTCTTTGGGGGTCGGATTGGCCGCATGTGATGCTGAACGGCGCCGAGATGCCAAGCGCCTCCGAGTTGCTGGATCATCTAGGCGCTTTGAGCACACCTACTGAACGTCAAGCCATCTTTGTTGAGACTCCGTCAACGCTCTTCTTTACATGAGCGGTCTGCGCTCTTAGCTCACACTTGTAATAGAAGAGGTCTTTCGCATGCTAAATTTCCCCGTCCCAACTCGCGACGCCGCCGCTGAGGGTGCCGAGCAGCTTGGCAATCTGCCCGAATGGGATCTTGATGATCTTTACACGGGCGAGGAGGCCCCGGAGCTGGCCCGTGATTTGGAATGGCTGGGCCAAGCCTGTGCCCGCTTTGCTGAAGACTACGAGGGCAAGCTGGCCGGGCTAAGCGCAGACGCGCTTCTTGAATGTGTGCAACGTCAAGAAGAGATTACCCAGATTGCTGGACGGCTCATGTCCTTTGCGGGCTTGCGCTATTATCAGCAAACCACCGATGCAGGCCGCGCCAAATTCATGGCCGATTTGCAGGAGAAAATCACGAATTTCACCACGCCGCTTGTGTTTTTCACACTTGAGCTGAACCGTCTTGACGACGCGCATCTTGCTGCTGCCATGGCTGAGAATGAAGCGCTGGCACGGTATAAGCCCGCCTTTGACCGTGTGCGGGCGATGAAGCCGTACCAACTCAGCGACGAGATGGAGAAGTTTTTGCACGATCTCGGGGTGGTTGGGGATGCATGGGAGCGCCTTTTTGATGAAACGATCGCGGGGCTGAGCTTTGAGGTCGCAGGCACAGAGCGCACGATTGAAGGGACCTTGAACCTGCTCACCGATCCTGATCGCGCGTTGCGTCAAGCGGCGGCTGAAGAGCTTGCGCGCGTCTTTCAGGACAATGTTAAGACCTTTGCGCGGGTTCATAACACCCAAGCCAAGGAAAAAGAGATCCTGGATCGCTGGCGCGGGATGCCAACGGCGCAAACTGGTCGGCACCTCAGCAATGATGTCGAGCCCGAAGTTGTCGAGGCATTGCGTGCGGCGGTGGTCGCGGCCTATCCGCGCCTAAGCCATCGCTATTACGCGCTTAAGGCCAAGTGGCTGGGCCTGGATAAGATGCAGATTTGGGATCGTAACGCCCCGCTGCCGATGGAGGATCCAACCCTTGTAACTTGGGAGCAGGCGCAAACGACCGTGATGGATGCCTATGCGGCCTTTGACCCGCGTATGGCCGAGATTGCTGGGCCGTTCTTTGATAAGGGATGGATTGATGCAGGCGTTAAGCCCGGCAAAGCGCCCGGTGCCTTTGCGCATCCGACGGTTACGAACGTGCATCCCTATGTCATGCTCAACTATCTTGGCAAACAGCGGGATGTCATGACCCTCGCGCATGAGCTTGGGCATGGGGTGCATCAGGTTCTGGCCGCCGGACAGGGCGAGATGCTCTCCTCGACCCCTCTGACCTTGGCCGAGACCGCTTCGGTCTTTGGGGAGATGCTGACCTTCCGCGCGCTGCTTGACGGGGCCGAAAGCCCGGCGCAACGCAAGGTGCTGCTGGCGGGGAAGGTCGAGGATATGATCAACACCGTCATCCGGCAGATCGCGTTTTACGATTTTGAATGCAAGCTGCATGAGGCCCGCCGCGCAGGCGAGCTCACGCCCGAGGATATCGGGGCGCTTTGGATGAGCGTTCAGGCGGAAAGCCTGGGCCCGGCCTTTGAGTTTATGGACGGGTACGACACATTCTGGGCCTATATCCCACATTTTGTCCATTCTCCGTTCTATGTCTATGCGTACGCATTTGGTGACGGGCTGGTGAGCGCGCTTTATTCGGTCTACGCGAGCGGTGCAGACGGGTTCGAGGACAAGTATTTTGAGCTTTTGCGGGCGGGCGGTTCCAAACATCACTCAGAACTCCTCGCGCCGTTTGGATTGAATGCCTCGGATCCCGCCTTCTGGGATCAGGGCCTTTCGATGATTGAAGGCCTTATTGATGAGCTTGAAGCGATGGAAAATGCCGAGGCGTAGATCATGCCGCGCGGCAGCGCATTGCACCGGCGGCCTCATGCTCTTATAGCTCCTCAAACCTGAGAAATACCGGAGAAGTACCATGTCAAACGCTCAGTTGGAAACCGCGATTGAAGCCGCTTGGCAGGCGCGCGACACTGTGACCCCAAGCACGACGGGCGAAACCCGCGAGGCGATTGAGGCGACATTAAACGCGCTTGATAGCGGTGCGTTGCGCGTGGCCGAGCGGCGCGATACGGGCGACTGGCATGTGAACCAATGGGCGAAAAAGGCTGTTCTGCTTGGGTTTCGGCTTAAGGATATGGAAGAGCAATCCGGCGGCCCGCAGGCCAGCGGCTGGTGGGACAAGGTCGATAGCAAGTTCAAAGG
>CAYWNJ010000014.1:0-14552 GCA_964459535.1 uncultured Rhodobacterales bacterium | reverse complement strand
CTCTTGGGTCCGCTCTTCAATCGTGGCACGCATGTTTTGGTTCAGGCGCTCGTAGTTTTTCAACGTGTTGGCAAGCCGATTGAACAAGGTGGCAAAAATCCCGACCTTAATCACAAACAATGCCAAACCGCTGCGGGGCATAAAGGCCCATTCGGGATGAACAAAGTAATAGATGTAATCGCTCAGTCCTGCCCCGGCGGCGAGCGCGAGAAAGGGGATGTGCAGCCGCGTGCTGAGATTCGCGCGCCGCCAGTATCTCACAAAATAGGCCAAGGCAGAGAGACCCAACGCAGCGCTCAGCAGATGCACGATTTGCGCGATCTGCAAATATTCACGCTCTGGCCCCAGAAATAGAGCGAGGGTCGCGCAGCCGCAAAGCACCGCGCCTCCTGTATGCCAGACCTGCCAGGGCACCGAGAAATGTAGCCGTGCGTATTGGAAGACCCCAAAGCAATAGAACAAAATAGCGCTGTTCCATATCGCCGGCCAGCGCGGCGTGAACTCAGTTGCGTTTGGAAAGGACAATTGCAGACCAATGAGGATCGAGCAGAAAATCGTAAAGGTGATCCATAAGAAGATCGTGTCTTTTCGGCGGCTGAGCCAGATTAGGAAAATGGGAATGATGCTAAAGATTGCGACCGCGCTAAAGGTGCGCACCTGGCCAAGTCGACTGACATGGCGCATCTGTGCCCAAAATTCCAGATCCGTCGCGGGCCCGACAAAGACCTCAAAGAGCGAAATCGCACCCCTCTGCAACGAAAAGAGCTCCACATCCAGAACATTCGGACCCGGTTGCGAGACCAGATGGCTAAAGCTGGTATAGAAAGGGCGGTTCCAGTGATGGTGGAATATCGACGATGAACGTCGATCGGGCGAGATCACATTTCCGTTCAGCCGCACCTCGATATTGTCAGAGAAGGCCGGAATAAAAATGGCTGGGATTGGTTTTGGTATCTCCTGCGCCGCAACTGTAAGACGATATGTCGCGTTGCGCAGCCCGTCGCGGGCGGGCGCTTCGGCGAAATGCGGCAAGGAAACCCGCTCGAAATCCTCAGGCGCGCAGTCTATGCGTTTTGCAGGGCAAAAAAGCGCGCTTGCCAAGGTTGTCGTATCGGGGAGGATGCGCGGGTTTCGGTCGGGCAATACGTGCAGCGCGTAGCTGACAAGCAGGACCGCGAGCGCCGCGATGACATATGCCAAGGTTGACTTCAAATAATGCCGCTCCGCGAGGCTTGGCGTATGGCGGAAATATTGGAGTTGACCCCGAGCTTGGTATAGATGTTGTGGATATGCGTGCCGACCGTGCCGACAGAAATCCCCAAAGTCTGCGCGATATCTTTGCGCCGCTGGCCCTGCGCAATCATTTCGACAACTTCAATCTCGCGTCGGCTGAGCGTGGCCTCTGCATCAAAGAGCGGCTCGTAAAGATCCGGACGTTCAAGCGACTTGAGCAGGTATCGGGCGACCTTAGGGCTAATCGGGCTCCCGCCCTGCAAGAGCGCGTGAACGCTTTGGCCAATCTCATGTGGTTCTTCGTTTTTAAGTATGTAGCCTTTCGCACCCGCGCGGAGGGCGCTCAACACACTCTTTTCATCCCCAAAGACGCTGATCACCATCGTATCGCAGGTCCAATCCGCACAATGCGCCGCCGCAATCAGGTCCAAGCCCGACCCATCTGGCAGGCCCAGATCTACCAGCACAACACGCGGGCGGTGGAAGTGAAGCAGATGCAAGCCGCTGTCGAGATCAAAGGCCATACCGCAAACCTCTAGCCCTTCGCTGCGCGAGAGCGCCAGGCGGAACTTTTCGGCCGTGTGAAATCGATCCTCGACGATCAACACAGAGACCGGTGTTGCGCGTGTGATATCTTGCCCCAAGAGTTTCCCCGTGATGACCCACAATTCCCGAAATCGCTTAGATCAAAGTTTATGCAACTTTAGCAAGACATTCCGTCGATACATTTCGTGTCATGTGGCCCGGCGTCTACATGAATCCATGGATTGCGCGCGGGGCGCGCGGCGCGGAACCTGGCGTGGGCAACGGTGGGAGAGCGTATATGGCCGTCGAATTCCAAAGGGTATCTGTTAACACCAATGGCAGCTTTGAATTAGCCTTTTCGGATACGATTAAATCATTCGCTATCGGTGTCGAAGATTTCGACTTTAAATTTACTGGCAACGATCACCATCTCCACAAACTTTCGCTGGAGATATCACCGCAGCTCAACAACAATAAAATTGCCGGGACGGTCACTGCGACGCTTAACGATGTCAATTCGGGGCATATCGATAATGAAAATTCAAGCGTCAGAATTGTGGCCATAGCGATTGTCACGACGGATGAAAATATCACATTTACACCGGGCATTGCGGTTCCAGGCGGCGGGCAGATAGGGGGGCTTGCTCTTGCGAGCAGTGAGTGCGACATCATCGCCTCTGGCATGAACGGGTTCAGCATGGGCTATGGTTCGGGGGAAGACCACCATATCTATAAGATGACGATGGGGCTGGGCACTTCCCAATCTGGCTCAACAGGAGCTCTGACAGCGCAGGCCTCAATGGTAGATGATGAAGGCCATTCGCAAGAATACGGTGACATTTCAGGTACGTTAATTTCGCAGGAGGCGGGTGCAGGCTTGCTCACGTGTGAGACAACTGGACAATTGCAAAACCTTTATGCGATAACCGACAATTCCTTTCCCGTAGCCGATCCAATATACGATGCGATTGGCATGCTAACCGCAGTGCAAGTGCAATTTCAAGGTAAGCATGATCATCATGTTTCTCGGATCCGCGCTGGCTGTAGATCTTTGTATGCCGATTCGGAAGGCAACTTTGGCAATCTTTATTATTTTATAGCCAATCCCGGCGCTGAGATCAGAGACAAAACCAACCACAATGTTCAAGACGATGACCAGAGCTGGGTGCAATTTAACGTCTTCCTTCTGCCCAAAACGGACTAGGGTCAGGATGCATTAATCTGGCGCCACTGGTTTGGCAGATTTTCTGTCCAGCTACGCACAAGAGCGCGGGAATAGTGGGGCTATTTCAAGCTCTTGTAAGGCTGCTGGGCTGAAAATCCGTCAAATCCGAAGGACGTAAAATCCGCTTCATCTCAGTGGCTTGACGCACTTGGAAATAGCGCTGCTATTCCCTGCGTGCGTCAAACCTCTGATATATTGCGGATTTTGCGCCAGTGACGCTAGATTAATGCATCCTGACCCTAGGCAGGGTCGGTGCCCTCAGCTTTTCGCGCGGTCTACATGGATCCATGGATTGCGCGCCGCTTTCCAAGAAAAGATCGTAGAGCATAAGCAAAATGGGGGAAGAAATGGCGGTCGAGATTCAAAAGCAATCCGTTAATACCAACGGCAGTTTCGAGTTGGAATTCTCAGACAACATTATGCAATACGCCCTTGGCATCGCTTATTTCGATTTTCATTTCACGGGCAAAGACCATCATTTGCGCGCACTTTCCCTTTCTCTCTCCCCAACACAGGTGGGCAATAAGATCAGCGGAACGATATGGGCGACGATGAATGATGCCCATACCGCAGCGCTTGACGACAGTTCGTCCTGGGTTCACGTCGTCGCCATCGCCGTTGTGGGCGAGGCCAACTCAAGTCTGGCGATGGGCGCGGTGACCGCGATCCCAGCGGGCGGGCAATCTGGCGAAATTCCCCTGGCAGATAGCGATTGCAACCTCGTTACCGCTGGGCTGAGCGGGTTTAGCCTTGGGTATGGATCGGGTGTAGATCACCATATCTACAGCCTCAACCTTGGTATCGGCACATCTCAATCGGGCTATGACGGATATCTCACCGGGCAAGCCTCGATGGTTGACGATGAGGGGAACGCCCAAGACTATGGAAATGTCTCGGGCGTTTTGATCTCGCAAGCTTCCGGCACATCTGCCCTCGGGGTCATAACAACAGCCAATCTTCAAGAACTCACAACTTCTGATGACCCCTTTTATCCCATTGACGAGCCGATCTCGGGCGCGGTGGCGATGTTGACTAATATGCAGGTGCAGTTTGAAGGCAAACACGACCACCATGTCGCTAGAATTAGGGGCGGTTGTTCGTCCTGCTATGTGCCCGAGTGGGCGGATCAATCCATCTTTTTGGTAAGTCCAGGCGCTATTATCAAAGATAAAGACGGCAATCACGTTCAGGACGACAGCGAAAGCTGGGTGCAGATGAACCTATTTTATGTCCCTGAAGCTGCGGGCACGTAATGGTCCCGCCACGTGTCACGACCGGGCGCTTGCCCCGCGCCCCTTTAGCTAAGGTGCGGCGCACGCACGCAGCATCCTTATCCCAACATCGCGACCCATAGGAGGCCCCAATGGCGCAGCAAACCCAAAACCAAGACGCTCCAAAAGTTCGTGGCTTTCAGTTTGATGGCAGCTCGGACCAGGCGCTTGGGACCAATGTCAATCAGTTCCGCGGCGATGTGAACTTGCAACGGTCGCTCTTTTCCCTACCCGGGCGCAGCCATGGCGGTGCGCTGGATGTCGAGGTCTCCATCCAGTACCAAAGCAACGTTATCCGCCAGGCCCAGACCCGCAACCTAGAGGCACCGACAGGGATACTCGGCTTGGGATGGGACATGCCCCTCTCGCGGATCGAGGCCGCACCTAGCAAAACCGCCTTTGACGGCGCGCAGCGCTACACGCTGGTGGATAACGGAGCCTCGACCCAGCTGATCCGCCAACCCATCGCGCCGGTAATCCTTGAACTCGATACCGATTATACCAGCGATCTGACGGCGGGCGGGACCGTGCCCGATGCCCTGCGGAACGCGTTCCTCGCCCATGGCCTGGCGCTTTCCGCCGCAACCACAGTGGGTCTAAAGACTTATGCCAACACAACGCAAAGCTATTACGAGCTGACCGATAGCGACAATGAACAGACCTACACGCTAGAGATCACAAACGGGACAACCTTGATCCGTGACGGCGGCGAGTTTTACCAGCTCAAGGCCTATAAGTTCTGGAAGGTCATCTACTACCCGCAATTCTCGCGCTGGGTTGTGGTAACCGATGAAGGGATCCGCCGCTCCTTTGGTGGCGGTGTGAGCGTTGATGCCTATGGCAATAATCAATCGGCAGGCAATAGTGTTGCTTGGATGGTATGGTGGAAGGGCGTTGATGGCCACCCCGCCTGGGTCGGTCCAACGAATAACACGGCGGATCAGGTCCAGCACCCGCGCGCCTGGTATCTGCACACGGTGACGGACCGCTTTGGCGCGCAAGTGTCTTATGAATACAATGGCTTTGACCGCAACGCCTCGGGCTATGTGCCCGATTGCGAACAACAGGTCAATGACGGCGGTTTGGTCTACACCAAGGCCATCTATCTGACGTCAATCACAGATGTGTTTGGGCGGGTTGTGCAACTCAACTACGGCGACAAGCTGTGGGGCAGCGCCGATAGTGATCCGCGCGAATATGATGATCCGCATCAGGAAACCCCTAGCAACGCTCCAAGCCCCTGGCAGGACATGTACGAGACCAAGTATCTTAGTGATATCGTGGTCAGCCAGGCCAATGGCGACACGCTCTTTTCATTCGAGTTCGACTATGCGCCCTCGACCGGGACCTATCCGGCAGTTGCTAATGTGACGACCAATACCGGCGCGCTTTATGGCGATACGTTCAAGCGCTTTTTGACCGGGATCACCCAGATCACTGCCGAGGGCGAGCGTATGCCCGGCTATGTATATGACTACGTGCTGGATTCAGATGCGGACAGCTCACAGCCCGGCGCGCTGCTCAGCGTCACCCGGCCCGAAGGAGCGACGGTTACCTATACTTACGAGAAAATGTCGCTCGATGTGTGCAATCGCAAGCAAGAGATTGCCGTGCCCACCGGCGCGCAGGCGCGGATGTTCTACGGGGCCGATTATACGGTTGCGTGCTTTTATGATGGGACCAGCTCGACCCTGTCGCTCGAGGTGCACAGCTGGACCGGGCGCTGGATGACCTGGCAGCCCAGCTGGGGCGCGGTGCTGGATACCAAGGGCGTGAAACTTGAAACGCTGGAGGTCGCGGCAAAGGAAGATTTCTTTATCGTCACGTTCTATAGCTCGACCCGCAATGAGCGCCTTCTTTATGTCTTCAACCGAGACGTGGCCAAGCCGGGCGAGTGGACACCCGGCGCTTTGAGCGGCAATACGACGGCGCAAAACAAGCCCGCCAAGACGTTCTCGGGGGCAGATAGCGATCTGACATTCCACGCTGGCGAGCAGTTCTTTGTCGCTAGCGGCAGCAGTAGCGGGACCTTTTATAGCTATCGGGCTACATGGGATTGGTCGAACAATCACTGGAAAGAAGAGAATATGCCCACGAGCGCAGCACGCGAGTGGGTCACCGCAGGATCGTACTATTACCTTGTCCTGAATGCTTCGACCAAAGCCGTCACGCTTTATGCGCTTACCAGCGATTTGGGCTGGAAAGGATATACGAGCGAGGCGCTGAGTGGCTTAAAGACGTCGAACCCGCTAACGGTGGCCATGGTGCCGGGCGCGTCAATGGCCGTGATCGCCAATCGCACATCGGCCAATACTCAGCAGCAAACCGTACAAATGTGGGCGCTGCACTGGAACAAAGAACTGTCGCTGTCGCTTAAATCTCTGGGCAGCGTTACCGACAAGCTGCCCAAATCGACACGCACCTCAACTGTCGCACCCCTGCCTTGGGTGCCGCAGCTGATTGATGACGCCTTGATTGGGCAGAACGCGCATCTCTTTGCCTATGACGGCACTGGATGGGTGGCCAACAGTGCAATGGATCCCGGCACGCCGAAATCCGGGGTGCAACCGCGCTATGCCTATGGGCCGGGATATGCGCTGCAAGTCATGATGCCGATGTCGGGGACGGGCACGGCAACCGCGCAGGCGATCTCGACCAATGGCCTGGGCGGTTGGCACGCGCCGGGGACGACCAACCTGCCTGCCCTCGGCAGCCACGTAGCAGCCGCGCAGGCCAATCATCCCAGTGCGGGCGGCATGGATTGGGCCGCGCTGGGGCCCTATGTGCTCAGCCGCGGCAAGGGCACGGATTGGGGCGCGCAGCTGCAATCTAACGCGGGGATCGTCGCCAATATTCAAGACGATTATGTCCCCTCAGGCCAAGGGTTCTTGTCCGAGACGCTGGTTAACCAAGGGCAGACCTTTTTATCCTATGGCATTGCGACGGCAGATGGGCATACCACACCGATCCAAAGCCTCTTGGTTGTCAACGGCCAGATCGAGCAGGCCAGCGATGAATTCACCGGCCAACAGCTTTTACCCGGCGGACCCGGCGCGGCTGCGGGCGGGCCGCAGCAATTCGCGTCCTACGCCTCGAACTCGGGCTTTAGCGCGGCCTCATCCGTCTTTGTAAACCGCTATGCGGGGGACGACATTGCCGGGCCCATTCGGCACCATACGGTGACCTGCGCTGAGATGGATAACGGCTTTGGCGAGGTGACCAAAACCTGGTTTGCGCCCACCACCGCAACGGCGGCCTGCGATCCGTCGGGGGATGTTTTATCGTTCTACGAGACCTTCTGCTATCCCGCGACCGAGAGCATCGCCGCGGCCGAGAACGGCTGCACGCGAACGACTTATCTGAACGGGGTAACGGATGTTACGGGCCCTAACTATTGGCATATGCTGGCAGGGCTACAGAATACGAAGGTAACCTATGACAGCGCTGGAAATCTCCTAGAGTCGATGACCACGACCTGGCAGGCGTGCAATGAAGTCGGCTCAGACCCATCCGATCCGGATGGATCGCCCGTTCGGTTGCGCGGCGGCTGGGTGTATCAAGACAGCGTCTCGCGCTATCAAGACGGGGTAACGACGACTACCGAAAAATCCTATGTCAGCGCGGGTTGCAAATATCCGGTTTCAGCGCAGGCCATCAGCTCGACTTTCTATTCGAATGATGGCGCGAATAATGCCCAGAATGTGATCACGACCAACACCCTGGGGGCCGCGCTGACGCCCGCCCTGCGCGCGATCCATGCGCTGAAAGAAGTGGGCCAGGCGGTAGACAGCACCGAGCTGCTGGGCGCCACCACCACAACTGGCGCCTTGACCCATACGTTTGACACCTGGGAGACCAGCTTTGACGACGCCGTCATGGCCCCGGCGCAAAGTGGCGAGTATCACCTGCGCGACACGGACAGCACCGTGTTTGATTACACGGCCGCCGCGACGGGCACCGTGCCAAGCGGGTGGATTGCCGCAACCCGCACCACAGCGCGCACGCTCTTTGGACAAGCCAGCGAACAGCTTAGCCCGCGCGGCATCGCGACATCGAAATATTATGACCAAAATAGCGAGATGTCATTGGCCGAGATCATCAACGCGCCGCTCGGTAGCGCCGTGGCCACCGCGTTTGATGGCAATTCGGACCTCAGCGACTGGACCTTAACCGGGACCAGCTTTGACACCGATGACACCTTTACCGGCACCCAATCGCTGAAACTGCCAGGGTCACAGAATGCGTCGGCGTCGGTTCAGGTCACGCGGGACAGCGGGATCCCCTATATCATCACGCTGCGCTACAAAACCGGCAGCGCCAGTGATTTAGACACCGCCCCGACGCTGAGCTATACCTTTACACCCACCGGCGGATCGGTTGTCACGGGAACGTCGCACTTGGATCCAAGCACCGATTGGGTCTATATGAGCGTTCCTATCGCCTCGGACAATAACGATCAGATCGTTATCGAGGCGACGGTGACCAATGCGGGTAGCGATGATCTTTGGGTGGATCAAATGATGATCGTGCCGCTGGAAGGGTCAGTCAAACTGAACTGCGTCGCGCTGGGGCCGCAGATCATCACCTCGACCACGGATATTGGCGGGCGGACCTCGCGCACGCTCTATGACGGAGTGTTTCGGTCCTTTGGCAATGTGGGTTCGAATAACCAGCTGCGCGAGGTTGCGGGGCGCGGCCTCTCGCGCCGCACCAGCAGGGATGGCAGCTTTGATCCCACCGTGCCAAATGCCGAGCTCACCTTGCGCGCGGCGGGTGCCACGAAATGGGAGAGCTTTCGCGACGGCGGCGCCTGGGCCGAGCGTTGGGTGCCTGCGGATGCAAGCGCCTGGTCAACCTCGGATGGCTGGCTGACCCGTACGGGCACCGGCGACGCCAGCCTCACCTATAGCGAGAGCTTTGGCACGGGGGCGAGCGGCCTCGTCTTTCGGCTTTGGCCGGGGGATACGCCATCGGTCAACATCACGATGGGCAATATCACGCTGAGCTATGATACGACCAACGGCTATCTTGCCCAAGTTGACGGCCCCTATCTGACGGCGCATGCACAGCCGCCGCAGATCGCGCGTCAGTGGAAGCTGATCTTTGGCGGCGGTGCGTTTTTGTTCTTTGCCGATGGACAGCTGATCTTTTCCGCGGCCTGTAGCTTTTCCGGCACTGAGATCACGATGACCTTGGATGATGGCTCAAAGATCCAACATTTGGGCGTGATGAGCGACATCGCCGTTAGTCAAAACTACCTGGATGGCGCGGCGCGCATGCGCCAGGCTAAATCGCTGAACGGGAGCACAAGCATCGTTGCAGGAACCGTCTATGATGGTCTTGGCCGCCAGGTCGCGACGGCCAAAGCGATTCCCGGCGAGTTTGGCGGCGGTGGGCGCCAGCCCCTGATGGCTTATGCCCCCAGTTATGTGGATGTCTCCGCGTTTCTGACCGCGACCAAGAGCGATTGGAAGATGACTGGGGATGTGGCGGATTATTACACCTCTAGTCCGAAATTCTGGGTCACAGATGATGGCGGGTATCCTTATGTCGGCAACCGGTTCGAAGCCTCACCGCGCAAGCGCCTAATTGAAGTCTCAAAACCCGGGCCGAATTATGCAATTGATCTGACCAAAACCGCCGCCCAGCGTGCGACGCTGCAAATGGCATTTGGGGCCAATACCGGCAGCGAGGACCCCAGCCTAACCTCGGGTCAATATAACATGACGACGGTGACCAACTCCGCCAAGCTGGTCGCTCAAACGCTCACGGACAAGAGCGGCCAAGTGGTGGGATCGGCGTTTAACTCGGATAGCGGATCAATGACCAGCGCTACCACGGGTACGCGGACTTATTCCAATGACAGCGCCGTCGGGCCGCGCGCGACAATGGTGCAGCAATTGCCCAATGCGGCCATGACACAAAACCAAAACACCGCGGCCAGCTTTGTTAGAACCACGGTTGCCGATGCGTTGAACCAAGCGGTCTCGCTGACCGACCCCAGCACAGGGGAGACTCAATTCATCTTGGATGACGCGGGGAATTTGCGATTTACCCGGCCTGCGCAGACCGATACCACCCCGTGGTTTGTCTACTACACCTATGACGCCCTTGGTCGGATCATCGAGCAAGGCACCTCCACCGCGACATGGGACACGGCCGCCTTGCAAGCTATCGCGAACGCATCAGATGCACCGTCCGATGCAACCCCGCAAATCAGCTATATCTATTCTGGCGATGGTTCGATGCCAACCTTGCTAGGCAACAAGTACCAAACAACGACGCTGAACCCGGCCCCAACGGGGGATAATGGCACCGGGGATGTCACGGTGACCGAGACCTTTGGCTATACCGAATGCGGCTCGATTTCTTATGTCGATCAAACCGCCACAGGCACTGAGGGCGGGCTGATCTGCTATGATTATGATACCCTCGGGCGCGTGACACAGATCATCCCGCCAAGCGGGAGCACCGTGTCAAAGATATATTACACGCGGGACGCGTTGGGCTGTATCACCCATATCGGCAGCACCCAAGGCGGCAGCGAGTTTGCCCGCTATGAATACACCGCAGGCGGCAATATCAAGAACGAGTATCTCAATAATGAAGCATGGGTGCGCAGCTATACCTACCATCCAGATGGCGCGCCGGATACGGTTTCAACCCAAAGCCAGGCGGACGGGGATACGATTGCCATAGACATGAGCTATGGCTTTGCCGCAGACGGCGTGATGACGTCGCGCGACGTCACCTATACCAACGCAGCCGTTGGCAGCGATATCTCAAACACCTATGGCTATGATGGGCAGCGCCAGCTTAAACAGGCAAGCGGCAGCGTGGACGCGACCTATGCAAGCTATGATGCAAGCGGCAACCTGCTTGAGGCTATCGAGGATGCCGCCACGTCGCTATTCACACGGGCCTCGGATTCTGACCGCATTACGCAAAGCCAGATCGCAGGTGCCGCGGCAGAACCTATGAGCTGGTCCGCGCGCGGCCAACTGCTTAGCGGTTTTGGGCGCAGCTTTGAATATGATGAGGTCACGCTGCAAACCACATCCGTGTCGATGGGCGGAAACAGCACGCGGCTTGCGTATGGTGCGCAGCAGCAACGCGTTTTGAAATCCGGCCCAAACGGCACCATCGCCTATCTGCACGGAACCGGCCTGACCCCAATCGCCCGAGATGTTGGCGGGGTTCGAGAGGTCAATATCATGGGGCCCGAAGGGATCTTGGCCGTTGTCTCGGACAAGGCGCGTTTTCCGCTGACCGACCTTCAGGGATGCGTCTGGGCTGTGGTCGATGACAGTGATGTTGTAGCAAGCTACGACTATTCACCCTTTGGCCGCACCGTCTCTTCGGCAGGGGTTGACGCGGACAGCTTCCCCTATCGCTGGCAGTGCCGCGAGCTTGATAATGAAACAGGTCTTTATGACTTCCGGGCCCGGCTCTACGATCCACAATTCATGCGCTTTCACGCGCCCGACCCCAAGCGGCAATACGCCTCGCCCTATATCTTCTGCGGCAATTCCCCACTCGTGCATGTGGACCCGACAGGCGAGATGTCGGTATGGGCGCAGGTCGGCCTCGGCGCTGGCGCCCTCCTGCTTGCGGGGGTGGGGATCGCGGTTATTGCTGGCTCGGGCGGCGCAGCAACTGGGATTGTCGCCGCAGCGGAAGGTTTCTTGGTCGGCACCGAAGTTGCGGGAGAGGCTGGAGCGCTCGGAGCTGGGGCTGTTGAGGGAGGTATCATCGCAGGCGACGCTGCTGGCGCTGGAGCCGCAGCCGAAGGGGGGGCAAGCGCCGCCGCCGAGGTGTCAACAGGGGCCCGCATCGCCCAGCAAGCCGCTATGATCGCGCGAACGGCTGCGACCTACGCCCCAAAAGTGGCCAGAGTTACGATCCAAACCGGGCTACGTGTCGCAGGCTCGTCCATTTCTGGTGCAGGCACCAATGGGGCTTGGTACGATGCGTTCCATTGGCGCAGCTTTTCGAGCAGTGAGATGTTGCTTGCCATGGGGGCTGGCGCAGCGGCTGGCGCAGCCTCTGGTGTTGTGGGTGCTGGGTTGGATCCGTTTGTTGGATTAAGCGGGCGTTGGGGTGGAAGGCTCGCCATCGCGGCCTTAAACGGCTCGATTTCAGGCGCTACATTTAATGAGGTATCAAATACGATCACCAATCTCGCGCATCACGACCCTGCTTTCAAAGGCATGGCCTTTGCTGCACTTAGAGGGGCTGCCTCCGGTGCGGCCTTAGGTGCGGCCGGACAAGCGCTCAAAGATTGGGACAGCATTGCCGCGTCGGTCAAATCCTCTGCAGCGAAGGAAGGAGAAGCCTGCCAAGTCAATTCTGCGAATAAAGAAGAGGCCACCAACGGCGTTTCAAGATTGCTCAAAGCCGCCAAAAACCAAGAAAATTATGTTGTCTATGGCTCAGCCGCGACACTTGCGTTGGCGGGTTACTCAGCCTGGGGCTTATATGAGTTCGACAAAAGCCTAAAAAGGTAGCGCCGATCAAAGGCGCTTTTTGCTCTTGTCACGCGTGCGCGCATTCCCATCTCAGGACACCACGGCGTGACGGCCTACTGGGTCGTCTAGCAATTTAACTGGACCACCCGACGGGAGGTAGACCATCCGAGCTGAGGCTATAAGTGTAGGTTGATAGCTATTGCGATCAGGGTAACCCCAGCTCCGCCTCCCGCCTTGTATCAGCTCAGCACGCCATTAGAGCATGTTTTGTTAAATTGAATTCAAATTCGCTGCCTCTCGGCTTTGCCTCGAACGCGAATTTGAATGGGCCTTGTTTCTGATTGAACAAAACAGGCTCTAATCAGCGTATTCGCCGCCCGTGCTTTGGCAAGATTGCTTCTTGTCTCGCGCTAGGCATAAAACGCCTGAACCGAAGTGATCAGCGCCCCCCGTTCCCCCGATATGTTCTCCAATCGTGCAATAGAGAAACCCGACCGGCCCGTTGGCATTGACTGCAATCAGTATCCCTGGTTTGGCTTGTGTCTGGCTTCGAATGCGTGCGCCCCCCGGTTTCATCGATTGGGTTTACTCCAATAACCTTTTGTCCTGTCGCTAGCGAACTCAGGTAGTAGCGAGCGGTTTTCGGGCTTGGGTGTTGCGGGCGATCTTCACTAGAGAGAACAGAGTACGAACAGCTTTCGCTCGAGCCCATCAAGCGTTAAGCTAAATCGCATGAACAGCTTTGATGACTCGGACGGCTTTATCGGAGCGGCCTCGCTCTCAGCCCAAGCAATGGCGGCGCGACCGACGCCCTATCTAAATGGTTTGAACGACGCGCAACGCGCGGCGGTTGATCAGCTCGATGGGCCCGTTTTAATGCTTGCCGGGGCGGGAACGGGGAAGACCCGCGCGCTGACCGCACGGATTGTGCACCTACTTAACCTTGGGCGCGCGCGTTCAAACGAAATTCTTGCCGTCACGTTTACGAACAAAGCGGCGCGCGAGATGAAAAACCGGGTTTCGGCAATGCTCGGACAGCCGGTAGAGGGCATGCCGTGGCTCGGCACCTTCCACGCAATTTGTGTCAAACTTCTTCGACGCCATGCCGAACTAGTGGGCTTAAAATCCAATTTCACCATTTTGGATACGGATGATCAACTTCGCTTGCTCAAACAGCTTATCAGCGCGGAGAATATTGATGACAAGCGGTGGCCAGCGCGCCAGCTGGCTGCCGTGATAGAGGGGTGGAAGAACCGCGCTTTACAGCCAAGCAATGTGCCTGCTGCGGATAGCGGCGCTTATAATCACAAAGGCACCGCGCTTTATGCGCAATATCAGCAGCGTCTTAAGGAGCTTAATGCCTGCGATTTTGGCGATTTACTGCTCCATATGGTTACGATTTTCCAGACCCATGAGGATGTGCTGGCCCGCTATCAACGCTGGTTTGCTTATATTCTGGTCGACGAGTATCAAGATACCAATGTTGCGCAATATCTTTGGCTCCGCCTTTTGGCGGGCGGGCACCGCAATATCTGCTGCGTTGGCGATGACGATCAGTCGATCTATGGCTGGCGCGGCGCCGAGGTCGGAAATATTCTGCGCTTTGAGACCGACTTTCCCGGCGCGCATGTGGTGCGGCTTGAGCAAAACTACCGCTCGACGCCACATATTCTGGCCGCCGCAGCCAGTGTGATCCGCAGCAATCAAAACCGTTTGGGCAAAGAGATTTGGACTGAACGCACGGACGGGGAAAAACGGCGCCTGATTGGCCAAGATCGGAAGAGCAACGTCTGAACGCACGGACGGGGAAAAACTGCGCCTGATTGGCCA
>CAYWNJ010000013.1:0-14651 GCA_964459535.1 uncultured Rhodobacterales bacterium | reverse complement strand
GCGTTCGAGGCAAAGCCGAGAGGCAGCGAATTTGAATTCAATTTAACAAAACACGTTCTAAATGCTAAAAGTGACGTTTGCCTGCGCGGCGACAAATGAGAAGCTATAGGATGCGCCTGCCGGTTGTTTTTATAATGATAACAGTCATGATCGACGCGATGGGCATTGGTCTGATGGTGCCCGTGATGCCAGCCTTGATCCAAGAAGTGAACGGCGGGGGTATCGCCTGGGCGGCGATTTGGGGCGGTATTTTATCGACAACCTTCGCTGTGATGCAATTTTTGTTTGGCCCCATTGTTGGGGGTTTGTCGGATCGCTTTGGCAGACGCCCCGTGCTACTGGTGAGTATGGCCGTGATGGCGCTGGACTACCTTGTGATGGCGCTCGCGGGCAGCATATGGTTGCTGCTCGCAGGCCGGGTTGTGGGCGGAATAACGGCTGCGACACAAAGCACGGCAAATGCCTATATGGCTGATATCTCGCGCCCCGAGGATAAGGCGGCGAATTTTGGCTTGGTGGGCGCCGCCTTTGGCGCTGGTTTTGTCTTTGGCCCCTTGCTCGGCGGGATTTTGGGTGAGTTTGGCACCCGTGCGCCGTTCTACGCTGCTGCAATATTGGCCGCTTTGAACGCAACCTTCGGGTATTTCGTTCTGAAAGAGACCGTGACAGACCGCATTCGCCGCCCCTTTCGCTTGTCTCGTGCAAACCCGCTGGGAACCTTGAAAGTTCTTGGTCGGCTGCCTGGCATTTCTGCGCTGCTTTGGGTTTATTTCCTCTATCAATTCGCCTTTACGGTCTACCCCGCTGTTTGGGCCTATTTCGGACAGGCTCAATTTGGCTGGAGCCCGGCCACGATTGGCCTCTCGCTACTGCTCTTCGGTGGCACGATGGCTGTCGTTCAAGCAGGTTTTATCCGCTGGATCCTGCGCCTCTTGGGCGAGCGCGGTACGGTCATTTATGGTCATGGCTTTGATATTATCGCCTTCATTGGCCTCGGCTTTATCTCTTCTGGAACGCTGGCATTGGTCTTAACGCCCATCGCTGCCCTCGCCGTGATCATTACGCCAGCGCTGCAAGCTATTATGTCCAAAGCCGTGCCGGACGATCAGCAGGGAGAGCTGCAAGGCGCGCTCACATCGGTCTCGGCCCTCGCTATGATTGCAGCGCCGATGGTGATGAGTAGCGTTTTCTTTGCCTTTACGGATGAGACCGCCCCCCTTCACCTACCTGGCGCGCCGTTCTTGCTATCGGCTGTGCTTATGGGGATCGCTTTGATCGTGTTTCTTGGACATGGGAAAACGACGTGAAGCCATTTCGGCGCGCTGGTTGTCGTTAAGCTCAGAGGGCAGTGGTCATTTGCACCGAGTTTACGCCTGGCAAACGCGAATTTTCCGCGTAGGCAGCCGAATTTGACTTTGGTTTCCGCCCTTTGATGCCTATTGTGGCAAGATAATCCGCCGGTAAGGCGATTGAGGCAAGAGGGTGTGCAGATGCAACTGGTAGCTGCTGTTACAATGGTGCGAGACGACCTGTTTTTCCTGCGCGCGTGGCTGCGCCATTACGGAGAGATGTTCGGGCGCGAAAATTGTTATGTGATAAATCACGGTCGCGGCGGGGAAGTGGCGGCACTTGCCGAAGGGTGCAATATTATCGGTCTGCCTGGGGATGCGCATAAGAATTTCGATATGAAACGTTGGGGGCTTTTAAATAGCCTTGTCAATGGCCTAAGGCGTTACTACCGTCATGTCATCGTTGGCGATGTTGATGAATTGGTTATTGTTGATCCCGATGCCAGTGAAAATCTCAAGGTGTGGCTCGAAAGCACCCCAGGCGATCGGATCTATACACCCGTTGGCTTGGAAGTGATCCATCGCATTGACCGCGAGTCCGATAGTGTGGAAGAGAAGATCCTAGGGCCACGCCGTCATGTCCGTGTCGCGCCGCATTACTCAAAGCCGTGCATCATCGGGGCGCCGACCAAGATTGCACGGGGCGGGCATTTTACGCAATTCGACAAACTTCACGCGCCCGATATGCTCTATTTGCTGCACCTGAAATTCTGCGATTTTGGTGCGTACACAAGTGCCATGGACCGTCGAAACGCAGTGGTCGCCGAGGTCGGTGTGGATTTCAAAAAAGCGTCTATCGGGCGGCATTGGTTTGCAGACGCGCGCGGCGAGGATCGTGCGGTGTTCGAGGCTTTCGAACATATGCCGATGGAGACGGGTTTTGACTTAGGCTATGTGCGCAAACGCATGAACCGCAGCTTTGGTCCGCGCGGAACAACCGGATATTATGAATTCGCGCGGCCAAATTATAAGGTTCAATACGAGCTGCCAGAGAGATTTTGGGGTATTTTCTAACACTAACGGGTGCCCGCCAACGGGCCTTCTGTAAGGTCTGACATCTATTCTAAGGGCTGAGCTGCGACAGAATGAGTGCTTATGATAACGCACTGAGAATGCGCGCCCAACTCCGCGTGCCTTTATGAAAACTCTCGACGTCATATTTCTCGTTCGGGCTGTGTATTTGATCATCGTCCTTGCCAAATCCAATCAGCATAGGTGTGGTGCCTAGAATATTCTGAAAATGACCCGCAATAGGGATAGACCCGCCACATCCGGTATAGGCAGCCTGGGTTCCCCATTCTTCAGAAAGCGCCACCCGCGCGGCATCGAATGCGGCGCTTGAGATATCAAATTGCCCCGCGCTTGAGGTGCCGTGCCCGGTGAACTCAACCGAGCAATCGAGCGGCAGTGCGTCCCGCACCATAGCTCGGAACGCGTCGCGGATGCGTATAGGATCTTGATTGCCCACCAGCCGGAAACTCACCTTTGCGCTTGCTTGCGCGGGCAGCACGGTCTTGAAACCATCACCTGAATAGCCGCCCCAGATCCCGTTTACGTCGGCTGTGGGGCGCGACCAAATCATCTCAAGCGGTGTGCGGTCCTGCTCGCCCGCTGGGTGGGTCAGATCGACATCGCCTAGAAACGCCGCGTGATCGAAGGCCAGGCTCTGCCATTGTTGGCGCAAATCGTCCGATAATTCCGGCACCCCCTCGTAGAAGCCTGGAATTGTCACGCGGCCGGTTTCGTCATGCAAACCCGAGAGGATTCGGCTGAGCACCCGGATCGGATTCATTGCTATGCCGCCATACATCCCCGAATGGAGATCTTTGTTTGCTGCGGTGATCGTCAACTCCTCTCCCAAGAGCCCGCGCAGCATTGTTACGATCGCAGGGGTCTTGGATTGAAACAGACCCGTGTCGCAAATCAGCGCGAGATCCGCGCGCAGCATCTCTGCGTTTTCTTGCAAGAATGGCACCAGAGAGGGTGAGCCTGACTCTTCTTCGCCTTCAAAGAAAAAGGTGATGCCGCAGGGCAGCGCGCCATGCTCGGCCTGCCACGCCCGGCAGGCTTCGATAAAGGTCATCAACTGGCCCTTGTCATCCGCGGCGCCGCGCCCCCGGATCACGCCGCCGGTTGGCGTTTGTTCGATTTGCGGATCGAACGGATCGTTTGTCCAAAGGTCCAAAGGATCAACGGGTTGAACGTCATAATGCCCATAAAAGAGTAAGTGCGGCCCTGGCCCCTCGATCCGGCCCACCACCATTGGATGCCCCGGGGTCGCATATGTCGCCGCCGTCGCGCCGAGGCTTTCAAGATCCGCGACAAGCCAGTCCGCAGCGCTTTGGCATTCAGAAGCATAAGCAGGATCGGTGGAGATTGACGGGATCCGCAAAAGCGCCATTAAGCGCTCCAGCGCGTCAGGTAAATCGGCGTCGATGCGGTCAAGAACGGGGGCGAGCGTCATGATGTCTCCTAACTCATGCGAATATTTGTGCATTGGTGCCGTTAGAATTGATCTAAATCAAGACTGCGGCCATTTGGCTATGCTAGATAGATTGAAAGCTGAGGCTTAGGCCTATAATTCAAAGCATGTCCAGCAAGGGAGCGGTTCATTTGGACTATATTGCAAAGCTTGATGAGGCCCTCAACCGCTTGCATGAGGAAGGGCGCTATCGCACCTTTATCGACATTCAGCGGCGGCAAGGAAGCTTTCCGCATGCCGTCTGGACCAAGCCCGACGGTACGGCCAAGGATATCACCGTTTGGTGTGGGAATGACTACCTTGGGATGGGGGAGCATCCCGAAGTGCTTGCCGCGATGCAAGACGCGATTACGGCAGCGGGGGCAGGCTCGGGCGGCACACGTAACATTTCTGGCACGACCGTCTATCATAAGCGGCTAGAGGCCGAGCTTGCAGATTTGCACCGGAAAGAAGCTGCGCTGCTTTTCACCTCGGCCTATATCGCGAATGACGCAACGCTAAGCACGCTTCCAAAGCTGTTTCCTGGCCTGATTATTTACTCTGACGCGTTGAACCACGCCTCAATGATCGAAGGTATCCGGCGTAATGGCGGGGCTAAGCGCGTCTTTCGGCACAATGACGTTGCCCATTTGCGCGCGCTTATGGCAGCAGATGATCCCGCGGCCCCCAAGCTTATTGCCTTTGAATCCATTTATTCAATGGATGGAGATTTTGGCCCAATCGCGGAAATTTGCGATTTGGCCGATGAGTTCGGCGCGCTGACCTATATTGATGAGGTCCACGCTGTGGGCATGTATGGCCCACGCGGCGCGGGTGTTGCGGAGCGTGACGGTCTAATGGGCCGGATTGATATCATCAACGGCACGCTGGCAAAGGCGTATGGTGTGATGGGCGGGTATATCGCGGCCAGCGCAAAAATGTGTGACGCCATCAGATCTTACGCGCCTGGGTTTATCTTTACGACGTCGCTCCCGCCAAGCGTTGCCGCCGGGGCGGCGACCTCCGTTGCCTATCTGAAACAAGCCTCCGATCTGCGCGCGCGGCACCAGACCCAGGCCCGTATTTTGAAGCTACGGCTTAAGGGGCTCGGCCTGCCGATTATTGATCACGGGAGCCATATCGTCCCCGTGATGGTCGGGGATCCGGTGCACACCAAAAAGATTAGCGATATGCTGCTGGAAGAGCATGGGATCTATGTTCAACCCATCAATTTTCCCACCGTACCGCGCGGGACTGAGCGGTTGCGCTTCACGCCGTCGCCGGTCCATGGGCCAAAGGAAATCGATGCGTTGGTCTTTGCAATGGACCAACTTTGGTCCCATTGTGCGCTAAATCGTGCCGAATTAACCGCTTAATACATGAAATCGTGTAAATTTGTTTGCGTTGTGTTAATTTCGCGTCAACAACTGGTTTGAGCGAATCACCTGCAAGCAATAAGTAGGGCTCGCTCAGTCTAAACCAGGCGTTCTGGGGTCGGGCAGTAGGGACACGAGGCACGCGAATGATCGGGCGCAAAAAGACAAAAGATGAGGCGTATGCGGTCGAGCCGAAAGGCTTTGACGATTACGAGTTGCGACTTGGCGACATGATGCGCGGCGAGAGGGCGACGCTGGGCAAGTCGCTTTTGGATGTGCAGCGTGAATTGCGTATAAAAGCCTCTTATATTTCAGCCATCGAAAATTGTGATCCTGACGCGTTTGATACGCCTGGCTTTATCGCGGGCTATGTGCGGTCTTATGCGCGTTATCTCGATATGGACCCGGATCGTGTTTTTGCGGCTTTCTGTGAGGAAAGCGGTTTTGCCGTTATGCATGGCATGTCGGCCGAAGCTTCGGTGGTCAAAAAGGCCAGCGTTGAGGACCGTTTGAATGCGCCTTCTCAAGGCGCAGATATTTTTTCCGCCCCTAAAACCCCGTTTATCCCGGCAGGCGATGGGTTTTGGTCTCGCATTGAACCCGGCGCTGTTGGTTCTTCGCTGGTGCTTGTTGGGCTTATCAGCGCGCTGACATTTGGTGGTTGGACGGTTTTGCAAGAGGTACAACGGGTGCAAGTCACCCCGGTTGACCAGACACCGCTTGTCCTGTCCGAGGTCGACACGCTTGGGCAAGATGGTCTGGGTTCGGGCGGCGCAGCATCGACCTCGCACGACGCGATTGACCGGCTTTACCGTCCGCAAGCGCTGGATGTGCCTGTCCTTGTCGCGCGGGACGCTCCGATTGCCAGCATTAACCCAGGCGAGTTGGGTAATTTTGCGACGCTTGAGGCCGATCGCCTCCCCTCGTTTACCTCTGCTATTGATGCGGAAGCTTCTTCGCCTCAGGTTCTGGAATTGCCTGCTGAGGGCGTGCGTATCATTGCGGCCTATACCTCGTGGGTTCGGGTGCGCTCGGCAGAAGGGACTGTTTTGTTTGAATCGGTGATGGCACCGGGTGATATGTTTGATGTTCCTGAGATGGAGATATCACCGACCTTGCACGCGGGTGAAAGCGGCGCGATTTATTTTGCGATGGGCGCTGATTGTTTTGGACCTGTTGGGGCGCCTGGCGAATTTGCGATGGATGTTCCCTTGGACCGCCTCGCATTGGCCGAAAAGCTTGACGTTGTTTCCCCGCAAGAGGGCGGCGTCTCTGACGTTCGTAGGTTCGCGGATCTTAATTTAACAGATACCAGCAAACTTGCCTTGGACCCCTGTCAGATCAAACCATAAAGCCTTATATCACCAGCGAATGTCACGTCGCGCGGGCGCTGTCCTGCGGTTGAAAGGCTTGGGAAGCTCACATGTCGCTGAATAGTATCCGTCCCTGGCGAGAGGTCCATCGGCGCAGGAGCCGTCAAATTATGGTCGGCACTGTGCCAGTGGGCGGTGATGCACCGATTTCGGTCCAGACAATGACCAACACGCTCACAACAGATATCGCTGCGACGGTGGCTCAGGTGAATGCCGCTGCGGAGGCTGGAGCGGATATCGTCCGCGTTTCTGTCCCCGATGAGGCCTCGGCGCAAGCGATGCGCGAGATTTGCAAAGAAAGCCCCGTTCCGATTGTGGCGGACATTCATTTTCACTACCGGCGTGGGATCGAGGCCGCCGAGGCTGGCGCGGCGTGCCTGCGGATCAATCCTGGGAATATTGGTAGCCAAGACCGTGTCCGTGAGGTCATTAAAGCGGCGCGGGACCATGGATGCTCGATCCGTATCGGGGTGAATGCAGGGAGCCTCGAAAAACACCTATTGGAAAAATACCGCGAGCCCACCCCAGAAGCGATGGTCGAATCCGGCTTGGATCACATCAAGATTTTGCAAGATAACGACTTTCACGATTTTAAGATCAGCTGCAAAGCGTCCGACGTCTTTATGGCCGCTGCCGCCTATCAACAGCTTGCAGAGGCGACAGATGCGCCAATCCATCTCGGCATTACCGAGGCTGGGGGGCTTATCTCTGGAACGATAAAAAGCGCGATTGGGCTGGGCAACCTTCTATGGATGGGGATCGGGGATACCATACGTGTCAGCCTCTCGGCGGATCCGGTCGAAGAGGTCAAGGTCGGCTATGAAATCTTAAAAAGCCTTGGGCTGCGCCATCGGGGCGTGAATATCATCTCCTGCCCATCCTGCGCGCGTCAGGGCTTTGACGTTATCAAAACGGTTGCAACGTTGGAAGAACGCCTGGCTCATATCAAAACGCCGATGAGCCTCAGCATTATCGGCTGTGTCGTCAACGGACCGGGTGAGGCGATGATGACGGATGTCGGCTTTACCGGGGGCGGCGGTCGGCATGGGATGGTTTATTTGGCCGGTAAGCAAAGCCACCGCGTAGATACCGATCAACTGGTTGACCACATTGTCGCGCAAGTCGAGGCGAAAGCGCAGGAGCTTGAGGCTGCCAACTGAATGCAGCGGAGGTTGTTTTAGCCAGCGGCGCGGCGCTCGGGCTTGAACCCAGTATCTGAGGTCGCGGTAAAGCGGCCGCCGTTCAGCCTTTCGACCTTGCCCGCGCGGAGCAGTTGACCAAATGAGCGCAAACCGTCCTCACGATTAAAGTCATCGCCCTTTACCATTCGCACTCTGTTCATGATTTGCGGACGGGAGAAGCTATCGCGTTCCTCGACAAACGCCAGATAAGCGACTGCGGCTTCCAGAATTTGCGGGAGCGCGTGCGCGCCTACATCGGACGCATATTGCACGAAATCTGATTGGGGCTTTGGCTCGTTTGTGGTGTGCTGCGCTGAAGCAGCGGCATTGGTGGCTGGGCTTGGTGTGTCGATGCGCTGCTCGGCCACCAACTTCAACGGCGCTGGTCGCGATTGTGGACGCTCCGTGGGCGTAGCTGCACGCGGCTCAGGTCGACGCGGTCTTACAACATCGTCCAGGTCTGTTTTGTAGAGCCCTTCCTGCTCTGGTTGGGCCGTTTGACCAATCTCATCGTCAGAGTGCTTCGCGGCAACAGCAGCGCGCAGATGCGCGAAGGCTTGTCGGTTGTTCGAATTCTCTGGCACGTCCATTTGCGCATCTGCCTCGGCGATCAAGCGGTCCAGATCGGGCTCCTGGTGTGCGGTATCCAGCGAATCGTCGCTCGTCTCGAACGACTCTGCTTGGGCAAGCCTTATACTATCTTCGACCGCAGCCAGCTGGTTCTGCAAGTCGGCTTCGTCTTCTGCCGACAGTGTAGAGTTTGCTTCTGTCTCGGAGGTCACGACCTCTTCCAAATTGCCGGAGTTGATCGCGGCTTCGAGATCGGTGCGTTTCATTTTGACGATTCGCGCGCGCTGACTTGCCGGTATCAGTTCAAGGGGCGCGCTTGGCTCGGTGGTGTCTACCTCAGCGGTAGCTTCTTCTTCGAGCTCTTCGTCGTTAATCTCCTCTGCGCCGAGCTGCGCGAGGACGTCGGAAATGCTGCTTTTCCCTTCATCTATATCCTCCTCAAGTGCGGTTTCTACACGCGTAGGTTCAATAGATGCTGGGGGCGTAGAGGAAACATTCGCCGCCTCTTCCGGGCCTTCTGGCTCGGGTGCGACACGTGTGTTTTCCTCTTCAGGCGCCTCTGCTTCTGTATCTTCTGCGGTCAATTCAGCGTTGGAGATGGGCGTGGAAATTTCGGTTTCCGCGACGGGCTCCGCCATTTCCTCGATGTCCGCTTGCTCATCGTTTGCTGCGTCCGCCTCTACCAATAATGTTTCTGCCGGGTGCTCTGTATCGTCTGGAAGGGACTCTTCCAAAGCTTCTACTTCGCTAGTGTCCGTGCCGTCCGCGTCATCTGATGAGACGACCGCGCGGATACGCGCAAGCTTATCCGTGATTGCAACGCCCGTTGCCGCCGTCGCGACTGCGGCGAGGGGGAGCACATCTTGCACTTCAGTTTCCTCGGCTTCGGGCTGGGTATTGCGCGCGCTGGCGTCTTCGGTCTCGCCGGGGGCGAGATCGGCGCTATCACTTTGATTGTTTTCCGCTAAGGGCTGTTCTAACTCAATCGCGCTCGGGACATCAGCCGGTACGTGATCTGTTGTCTCGGAATTAATATCAGTAGACGGAACCGATGCGGGCGCATCAGCGTTAACGGGCGTCGCGCTTAGAACAATTTGGCCATCGCTTTGACGGGCGCGAACAGTTCGGGAAGCTTCACGCTCAGCGATCCGGGCAAGCATCTCTGCATCGGGCTGAGGCGGCTCTGCACCAAAATATCTATCTTCAGCGGCAAGATCGCGGAAATATTCCGCGATGGCTTTCATCGTTTCAAAACTCTCTTCAAACCCTTCAAGGGTGCAAGAGAAGGTTCCGTAGGAAACGGTTAGAACTTTACTGTTACTCATCATGACGCAATCGACCTCGGAAGCGGCTCAACGATTTGTTTACCAACAGAGGTGGGACCGAATTTGCCCGATTCTGTGCTTTCTACGGTATCATTTTTAGGCGAGATTGTGATTATGCGCAAAAAATCGGGATAAAGGCGCCTGATGACAACGATTGTCCATAGCCTGGCACCAGTGCTGCTTATCGGAGGGGGCGCGGCAAGTGTCGCGGATGTTATGGCTGCGCGTGAACTGGTTTCGACATGCGTCGCCGTGGATGGTGGTTTACGCTTGGCGCTGGCAAGTGGCGTCGAACCCGTCGCTGTGGTCGGGGATTTTGACAGCGTATTGCCGGAGGATTTGGCGCGGGTTCCAGAGGCTATTTTGCACCGGATCACTGGTCAGGATGACACGGATTTCGAAAAGGCGCTGGCCCGTTTGGATGTGCCGCTTGTGCTCGGGATTGGGTTCATGGGGGGGCGCGTCGATCATCAACTTGCGGCCCTTCATGCTTTGATTGGCCCCGCTGCGCCGCCCTGTATCTTGTTTGCGGAAGAGGAATTACTTTTTCACTGCCCGCAGGCGCTTTCTTTGCCCTGCGTTGCAGGCGACGTGGTGTCCCTCTTTCCTTTGGCAGCGGTTCGGGGGCGGAGTACTGGCCTAGAATGGCCGATAGACGATTTGCTCCTATCGCCTGGGGGGCGGATTGGGACGTCAAATCGTGCGCTTGGCGATATTCGGATCGAATCCGACGGGCCTGGTCTCATCGGGATAGTCCCAAAGCGCCTTTTGTCGGCGCTTATACCGGCGCTGGTGCGCGCGCCGCTTCACGGGCAACGGCCCGCTCTCTAAGTAAGATGTAGAGGCCAGCCGAGATGGTCACGCATATCCCGGCGGCCGCAAGCGTGTTGGGTAAATCGCGAAAGATTATAAAGCCGATAAGCGTCGCGAAGGGGATTTCGAGATATTGTATAGGGGCGACCGTCGCACTTGGCGCATAGCGCAAGGACCACGTCATCAATAGGTGAGACAAGGTGCCAAGAATACCAATCGCGACCAGTAGGTTCCATTCAAAGAGTGTTGGTTCCACCAACTGCAAGATAGGTAGGCTAGAATCGAGGGCAAGAAGCGGTGTGATCAGGATGACAGCTATCACACCTGAAACGGCTTGCAGGCCAATCGGGTCTGTCTCTTTGGCAATCTGGCGTGTGATAAGCATGAAGAAAGAAAAGACACCCGCGACCGCAAGGGGCAGGAGTGCAGGCCAACCAACTTCGACAAAGCTGGGCTGGACGACCATCAACGTCCCCGCAAAGCCGACAATGCAGGCCCAAAGGCGCCGTTGACCAACCGTTTCGCCCAGAAAGTATTTCCCAAGGAGTAGCATCAGGAAGGGCATAATGAAGGCGATGGCGACCGCATCTGCGAGCGGTAGGTATTTGAGCGCGGTGAACATCGCGCCGATCCCTAGAATATGCAAAACTGTGCGCAAGGCGGTGAGGTATAACACGCGACCGCGCATGCGCCAGGCGCGCCGCGTTGCCAAGACAATTGGGACCAGCACAATCGCTTGAAAGGCAAAGCGGACAAAGACAAGCTGGCCGAGGGGAATGTGCTTTCCCAGGAGCTTAGCGACGGCATCGCCCATCGGCGCGACAATGCAAAAGCCGATCATGAGCATAATGCCCAAAAGGGGACGATCCAGGGACATGGGCGCGACGCTAGGGGTTTCGGGGCGAGTGTGCAATGTTTACCTACCGATTGGCACAAAGCGCACGGCGTGTGACGCCAATAGAGGTCGTGTCTTTAACAGTTTGGAACATTCACGGCCAACCCGCCTAGGGATGTCTCTTTGTACTTGATCGACATATCTTCACCGGTCTGACGCATGGTTTCGATGCACGCATCCAGCGGCACGAGATGTTTTCCATCCCCGCGCAGCGCAAGCGACGCCGCGCTGACCGCTTTGATCGCGCCTAAGCCGTTGCGCTCGATACACGGCACCTGCACCAAGCCTTTGATCGGATCGCATGTCATCCCAAGATGATGCTCCAAAGCGATCTCGGCGGCGTTTTCCACCTGCTCCGGCGTGCCACCTAGGCTGGCGCATAGCCCCGCCGCTGCCATCGCCGCCGCGCTGCCAACCTCGGCTTGGCACCCGGCCTCAGCGCCGGAGATTGAGGCATTGAACTTCACCAAACCACCAATTGCAGCGGCGGTGAGCAGAAAATCCTCGATGGCAGCTTCAGACGCGCCGGGCACGTGGTCGAGGTAGTACCGCAAGGTCGCAGGCAAGACCCCTGCGGCGCCATTCGTTGGCGCGGTGACGACCTGCCCGCCCGCCGCGTTCTCTTCATTCACCGCCATCGCATAAACGCTCATCCAGTCGTTGATCGTATGTGGCGCGGTCAGGTTCATACCGCGCTCGGCCAAGAGCTTGTCATAAATCCCCTTTGCCCGCCGGGGCACGTTCAAACCGCCCGGCAGAGTCCCCTCTGAGGTCAGCCCCCGCTCGATACAGTCTTTCATCACCTGCCAGAGCTGCGCTGTACCCGTACTCAAGTTGGAGGGGTCGCGCCGCGTTAGTTCATTGGCCCGCTTCATTTGCGCAATAGATTTGCCAGAGCGTTTTGCCATCTGCAGCATTTCGGCGGCAGATTTGAATGGATAGGGGACGGGATCGCCTTCGGACGTGTCTTTGCCTGCCGCCAGCTCTTCTTCGGTGACGACAAATCCGCCGCCAATCGAGTAAAAGACCTGCCGCAGCGTCACATCGCCCTGCGCATCGGTCGCCATTAAGATCATGCCATTCGCATGACCCGGCAGCGCTGTGTCATAGTCAAAAACCAAGTCCGTACTTGGATCAAAGCGCAGCGGCCCGAGACCGTCTAGGTGCAAGATATGGTCCTTGCCAAGCGCGGCTAGCGCTGCCTCTGCGCGGTCCGGATCGTAGGTTTCGGGTGTAAACCCGGCCAGACCCAAGATGGTCGCGCGGTCGGTCGCATGGCCGACGCCAGTAAAGGCAAGAGACCCGTGCAAAGAGGCGCGCACGCCAGAAAAGTGAAAAGGCGAGCGGCGCATCATCTCCAAAAAGCGCGCAGCGGCCAGCATTGGTCCCATCGTATGGGAAGACGAGGGGCCAATGCCGATCTTGAACATCTCGAAAACGCTGAGAAACATCTTAGGTTGGGCTTCCTTCAGGGGGGCAGGGTGGCTTGGGTGCCGTAAAGGGCCGATCGCCAAGCCCTTCTGCCTTTGCGGCGGCTTGTACGGCGGGCCTTCCTTCAAGCCATTGTAAGAGCGCGGCAAGCGCGGGATAGTCGCCCAGATTAAACCAATCGGTGGCAGAGGCGGGGTAAATCCCGCACCAGCGCACCGCCGCAGCGATGTAGTAGTCAAGAACGCTGGGGCTGCGCTGTGCGGATATCGGCAGTTCAGCTCGATAATAGCGGTCCATCAAGCCAAGGGCATTGGGAAGTGTCATTTCCGAAACGCCGTGCCGTTGGACATGCGCCCGCAGGATCCTCTGCGCGCTTTCATCCGCCCCGACATATTGATCTGGATAAAACATCAGGCGCAACGACGCGTGCAGTGTGTTGGACACAAAGAAAAGGTGCTTAAGGAAAGGCGCGCGTGCAGCAGAGCCCGGCGCGGGTGCCATCATCTGATGCCGCTCCGAAAGCCAAAGAATAATGGCCGCGGTTTCGAAAATAGGGCCCTCGGGTGTTTCTAGCGTCGGGATCAAAGCGGTTGGGTTCAGCGCGCGATATGTCTTCCCACGTTGTTCGGCGGCGCTTCGATCAACCAGAACCGTGCGATAGGGCTGCCCCATTTCTTCTAGGACGAGCCGGACGATCAGCGACGCATTGTCAGGGGCATAGTGCAATACATACATGTGCCAGGAGATAGGCGCGTTCCACCCCTCCGCCCATTCTCAAAACGACGCAAAAGAAAGGTTGGGCGGCGGTTCGACCCAAGTAGATCGCCCATAGGGCTCGCGCCTGCCGCTTGGATTGATATAAGGAAGCATCCGTGATGCAGAGGATCGTTTGATGTCTGGAGAGTTATCCCCGATTGACAAGGCAAAATTTGTCGCTGCCAAACGCGCCTCAGAGATGGTTGAGGACGGTATGCGCGTTGGTCTGGGGACAGGATCAACGGCGGCCTGGCTCGTGCGCTGTTTGGGCGAAGCGGTGCGCAATGATGGGTTGCGCTTTACCGGCGTGCCGACCTCAACGCGCACGGCAGAGCTGGCGCGGGATGTTGGGCTAGAGATTATGAGCCTCGATGAGGCGCGCTGGCTTGATCTGACAATAGACGGCGCGGACGAGTTCGACGGGGATCTCAATTTGATCAAAGGGGCAGGGGGCGCCTTGCTGCAAGAAAAGATCATTGCAACCGCTTCGGATCAAATGGTTGTGATTGCGGATATCGGCAAAGAGGTTGAAACGCTGGGCGCATCTCCTCTGCCGCTTGAGGTTATTCCCTTCGGCTGGCAAACCACCCAAGCCTTGATCGAAGAAACCTTGACCGGGATTGATGTGCTGGGTCGGCAAAGCACCTTGCGGATGAACGGGGATCGACCGTTCTTTACCGATGAGGGCAATCACATTCTGGATCTGCATCTAAAGCGTATTGGCGATATTCGGCAGCTTTCGATGGTGCTTAATCAAATACCGGGTGTGGTTGAAAACGGGCTTTTCATTGATATCTGCGATGTGGTCGTGATTGGGTTTGGCGACGGTCGGATTGAGGTGCGCGATATTAACCAAGGCACCGTTGCACAGGATCGGCTTGATTTTGTCGAAGTTGATAACCTGTTTACGGACCTCGTGGACTAAAGGGCTAAGATGATGGCGGAGTATGACTATGATCTCTTTGTGATCGGCGGCGGTTCGGGCGGCGTGCGCGCGGCCCGCGTTGCCGCCGGTGAGGCGGGCGCGCGAGTCGCGCTGGCCGAAGCGGACCGCTATGGCGGCACATGTGTGATCCGGGGCTGTGTGCCCAAGAAGCTGATGGTCTTTGCCTCGGAATTCT
>CAYWNJ010000012.1:0-15035 GCA_964459535.1 uncultured Rhodobacterales bacterium | reverse complement strand
GCAAGTACAGTTTCAAGATCCAGGGTTGTGATGTGGCCATCTCGGACGATCTGCCGCCCTTCGACAAATAGATCACGTACCGCATTTGGTCCTGCAAGTAAGAGGGCTGCGGGATCCCAGCTCCCGGCGCTTTGCGCTCCGCGCATATCCCAGATTGCGAGGTCAGCGCGTTTGCCCAAAGCGATCTGACCAATGTCATTGCGGCCCAAGAGCGCCGCGCCCCCGCGCGTTGCCAGGGCAAGCGCAGCGCGCGCACTCATCGCACCTGCACCCTGCGCGACCCGCTGAAGGAGCATGGCCTGCCGCGCCTCTGCGAGCATTGAACCTGCGTCATTGCTTGCCGACCCATCGACCCCAAGGCCCACAGGCACACCCGCGTCTTGCAGCGCGCGCACCGGGGCAATCCCACTGCCAAGACGGCAGTTCGAGCAGGGGCAATGCGCGACGCCCGTTCCTGTTTGCGCAAAAAGCGCAATCTCTTCGGCGTCTAGCTTTACGCAATGAGCGTGCCAAACATCCGGGCCCACCCATTCAAGATCTTCAGCATACTGACCGGGCCGCTTACCAAAACGTTCAAGGCTAAAGGCGACATCTTCCGCATTCTCGGCCAAGTGTGTGTGCAGTCGAACCCCCTTGTCCCGCGCAAGCCGGGCCGCATCCCGCATAAGACCTTCGGAGACTGAAAAGGGCGAACAGGGCGCAACGCCCACGCGGCACATCGCGCCATCCTTTGGGTCATGGAACTTGTCGATAACGCGGATTGTGTCGGCAAGAATGCTTGCCTCGCTTTCGATCAAGCTATCGGGCGGCAAGCCCCCAGCGCTTCTGCCGATACTCATCGCGCCGCGCGTCGGATGAAAGCGCAAACCCAGCGTACTCGCCGCCTCGATTGTATCGTCAAGCCTGGCGCCATTTGGAAAGAGGTAGAGATGATCCGAGGAGGTCGTGCAGCCTGACAGCGCAAGCTCTGCCAGTCCAACCTGGGTGGAGACGAACATATGCTCTGGCCCCATCTGCGCCCAGATCGGGTAAAGTGTTTCCAGCCAACCAAAGAGCGCGGCATCCTGAGCGGCGGGGACCGCGCGGGTGAGCGTTTGGTACAGGTGGTGATGCGTGTTGACCAGCCCGGGCGTAACGACACAGCCTTTGGCGATGACCAAAGCGCCCTGGCGCGGCAGATCCGTGCCAATCTCGGCGATAACCCCGTTCTCGATGGCGATATCCGCACCTTGCAACTCGGTGCGGGCATCATCCATGGTGAGAACGAACTCAGCATTTTGGATCAGCGTGCGGCTCATACGCAGTCACGCAAGATGGACAGCGCGGCGCGGTGGATCGACTGATTCGCGGCGGCGAGCGCTCTGCCGCCAGCATGGGCAGGCTTGCCTTCCCAATCCGTCACAACGCCGCCCGCCGCTTGGATCAGAGCAATTGGCGCTTGGATATCGTAGGGGGCCAGGCCCGCTTCGATCACCAGATCAACCTGGCCGGACGCAACCAGAGCATAGGCATAACAATCCATCCCGTAACGCACCAGCCGCGCCTGTTTTGCAACCGCTTGAAACCCCGCTTGCTCGGTCGGGGTGCCGACTTCGGGAAAGGTGGTGAAGACGGTTGCTTCGGCCAATGGGCGCGCGGACCGGGTACGGAGCGCGCTGCGGCCAAGCGGCCCTTCCATCCACGCGGCACTCGGGGTTCCGACGAAGCGTTCCCCGATATAGGGTTGATCAATCAGGCCCAAGGCGGGTGCGCCCCCACCACCGGCAGCTATCAGTACGCCCCAAGTCGGTGTGCCCGCAACAAAACCACGTGTGCCATCAATGGGATCAAGCACCCAGGTCACGCCGGAGGTCCCTTGCACCTTATCGAATTCCTCGCCCAAGATCCCATCATCTGGCCGTAGCTCGGCAAGCACGGCGCGCATGGCAAGCTCGCTGGCCCGGTCAGCGGCTGTTACCGGGTCAAAGCCTTGACTTTGTTTGTTCTCTGCTGCCAGCGCCTTTCTACGAAAATAGGGCAGGCTCGCCGCGCGGGCTGCATCGGCGAGCCGATGCGCCACGGGTTCAAGTGTGCTAAAGTCAATGTCCATAGCTCTCGCCTGCCATGCAGACAGGTGCATTGCAAGACATCTGAGTAAGGGCGGGTGTAGGTTTTAGGCGACGTCGCTCAAAACACGCGCGAGATCAAAAAGGCGGCGGCGCTGCGTCTCTGGTATCGCATAATAAGATCGAACCAAATCCATCGCCTCTTTGTCTTGCATCAGATCGTGGGGGAGATCGTCTATTCTAAAACCAATCGGCGCCGCTGTATTTTCGAGACCCTCAAAGAAGAAGGAGACAGGAACGCCCATCGCCTCTCCGATATCCCAAAGGCGGGAGGCACTGACGCGGTTTGCCCCGGTCTCATATTTCTGGATCTGCTGGAACTTGATCCCAACGGTTTGTGCAAGCTTCTGCTGGGTCATGCCGATCAGCCAGCGCCGCTGACGGATCCGCTTTCCAACATATTCGTCAACCTTATGGGCCATAGGACGGCTCCCCGCGTGGTCGAGTCGCCCTCGGTAGATCAGCAGTGATCGTTAAAAGGGGCGAACAGAACTCAAATCTCAAGTTTGTACAAGCGCAAGTATCACGTGTTATCGCATGAAAATCAACCTTTCCGCGCATGAAAGCGCAAGATAAAGTCAGTCATAGGTATCATGCGCCCAATTTATATGGCGCGCAAACAGCGTACGCTGCTTGCGTATCTCAGGCGACAGGGACAGTAATTCTCTAGATTTGCGCCCAACGCTGCACGATCTTGTGCATAAAGCCATCACTGCCAAGCAGATGCAGTCCTCGTGAATATCTGCCACGGGCATATGTTGCAGATCACTATCGGCGATCTCAATATCTCCGCGCGCAAAGTAATCGGCTTCATCCTGAAACGCGCCTTGCAGCACCATCGTCATTTCAGTTCCTTGATGGCCGTGAACAGGCATCGCAGCACCGGCGGGAATAAAAAGCAGGCGCGCACTTGCAGGGCCGCGTGTGTCAAGTATGGCTTGCTTAACGCCCATGCCAATCGGCTTCCACCCGATCGCGTTCAGGTCGGCGCCAACGTAATCCTGGACCGGACCGGGCAGAACAGCACCGGGAACACGTCGCGGTGCCGGATCATCAGCAATCGGACCACCCGCGATCAACGAGAGCGTCGCCTCTAGGCTACCTGGTGCCAGAGTCGTTTCAGCTCCGGCGGAAGAGGCCAGAACCTCGCCCCCGAGCGCCTCAAAACTGCTAAGGCGTTGACGGCACTGATCGCACAGCGACAGATGCGCGGCGATAATCAGGTTGAAAGCTTCAGGCAAATCGCCCGCAGCGTAGCCCATCAACAGCTCATCGGTAATGTGGTGTTTAATCTTGCGTTCCATTACGCGTTTACTCGCTCACTTCATGGCGTGGCGCAGTCGGTCCAGCGCCAGCCTAATCCTCGATTTGATCGTGCCAAGCGGCAGACCGGTTTGAGCGGCGATTTCGCTATGGGAGAGATCCCCGAAATACGCCTTTTCGATAAGATCCCGCTGCACGGCGGGTAGATCCGCAAGTGCGCGGTTCAAAAGTTCACTTTCTTGCTGCAAGGCCATAACATCGGCCTGGTCAGGTTCTTCTTGCGGCCCCCAGGGGAGCTCGTCCGGCTCGGGCCTGCGGGCCTTGCGGAGCAGATCAATCCGGCGATTCCGCGCGACCGTGAAAATCCACGTGGAAACAGAGGCGCGCGTCGGATCAAACATATGCGCCTTGTGCCAGACCGTGGCCATCACCTCTTGGGTACATTCCTCGGCCAAAGACGCATCCGCGCCGGATTTGATCAAGTAGCCCTTCACCCGCGGCGCAAAGTGACCATAGAGCAAAGAAAAGGCGTTGCGATCTCCGCGGTCTCGGATAAGGGCAATCTGTTCCACCCATATCGCGCGTGTTTCCTGCGCCTCACTAACGTCAGTCACGATATCGCCGCCCTTTACTGCCCACCCTGAAGGGTAGGCCTTGGACACGCCACGACGTGCCGCGATGCTTTGTTCTTGCGCCAACATGTTTCAGGTACGGTCCGGGATCAAAACCGGATCACCGAAATGCAAAAAAAAGCGCGTGGTACAATTTATCAGCCTTTATACAAAGTTTTTCCAGCCTTTTTAAATCCAATCAAAGGCTTCTGTCGTAGTGTTGGGCAGAACAAACATGACAAAAGGCGCACGGACACCATGCCATTTGAAACCGCAGGCTCAGGCCGCAAATCGATTGCCGTAATTGGCGCAGGGATCTCTGGCATGGGTGCGGCATGGCTTTTGAGCCGAACGCATAACGTGACGCTGTTCGAGAGTGAAAGCCGGCTGGGCGGTCATGCGCGCACGATGCAGGCGGGACCCAGCCAAACTCCGGTAGATACCGGGTTTATCGTATTCAACTATACGAATTATCCGCATCTGGCGGACATGTTCGCGCAGCTCGACGTGCCCGTTGCGCCCTCGCGTATGAGCTTTGGTGCATCGATCAATGGCGGAGCGCTTGAATACGGGCTTGCGAGCCTTGACGCGCTCTTTGCCCAGCGCCGCAATGCGCTGGACCTTCGGTTTCTGCGCATGGTCCGGGATATCTTCCGCTTTAACCGCACCGCGCTTGATGTCTCGCGCGCCAATCCAACCTTTACCATCGGCCAATTGCTAGAGACTTTGGGCACCGGAGCGTGGTTCCGCGATTATTACTTGCTGCCCTTCTCCGGGGCGATTTGGTCAACCCCGACAAAGCAGATCCTCGATTTTCCCGCCCACGCGATGATGCAATTTTTCGAAAATCACGCGCTGCTCAATCATAGCGGCCAGCATCAATGGTATACGGTAAAGGGTGGCAGCATCGAATATGTGCGGCGGCTTGAGCTTGATCTGCTTGCCCATGGCGTAGACATCCGCTTGAAAACCCCCGTCCAAGCTGTTGCGCGCAATTTCAGCGGCGCAAAGGTTAAAACCTGGGGCGATACGTGGCAGCATTTTGATGAGGTCATCTTTGCCACCCATTCGGACGATACCCTTTCGATGTTAAGCGACGCGACGGCGCAGGAGCGCGCTGTTCTTGGCGCGATCAAGTACCAACCGAACGAAGCAATCCTGCACTCGGACCCTTGCGCCATGCCCTTGCGGCGCAAAACATGGTCAAGCTGGGTCTATACCGAAGGCACGTCGGGCCGGGCCGACCGGATTGGTCTGACCTATTGGATGAACGCGCTGCAACCCTTGCCACCGGGGCGGGATTTCTTTGTGACGCTCAATGCCCAGTGCGACATCAAAGAAGAGCTGATCTGGGATCAAACCACGTTCCGGCATCCGGTTTACGATCTCGAAGCGCTGGCGGCGCAGAAAGAGGCCGCTTCGATGAATGGGCAAGCGCATACCTGGTTCTGCGGGGCTTGGATGAAAAATGGCTTTCATGAAGATGGGTTGGCCAGCGCGCATGATGTCGCTGATGCAATCCTCCGCCTGCCATCTGTGCAGATTGCTGCGGAATGAGCACGGCTATAGATCATATCATCGGGACAACGTTCCACGGGCGCAAAGGCGCGATTTCCAATGCGTTCCGGTATAGCGTGGACTATCTTTTGCTAGATGCCGAGGCCGCGCCCTCTAGGGCCCCCAGCCTTTTTCGCCGAAACGGGCGCGGGATTGCAGCTCTTAGCGACGCCGATCATGGCGGCGCGCCCGGCGCAGGGTCTGGCGCCCGCTGGGTCCGAGAGGTGCTGGCGCAATGGCAAATCTCTGGTGTGACAAAGATAGAGCTTTTAGCGCAACCAAAGCTGCTGGGCCATGTCTTTAATCCGGTAAGCTTTTGGCTCTGCCGCCGCGCGGATGCTGCGTTGATCGCAGTGATCGCGGAGGTGACAAATACCTTTGGGGATCGACACTGCTATCTCGTATCTCACTCGGACCAAAGCCCCATTGGGCCCCAAGACCGCCTCTGCGCGCAGAAGATATTCCATGTCTCGCCCTTTCAGCCGATTGAAGGGAAATATGTGTTCCGCTTTGACATCACCGCGCAGCGCATTGGGATTTGGATTGACTATGGGCGCGGCGATGGTGGTCTGATCGCAACACTAACCGGGCGGCGCGCGCCGCTGACCAATCGCTCGATCCTGCGCGCGCTTCTGCGGCGTCCATTTGGCTCGCGCCGCGTGCTTGCGCTGATCCATTGGCAAGCGCTCAAATTGTGGTGGAAAGGCGCGACCTATCGCGCGCATCCTGCGCCGCCAAAATCAGAGGTAAGCCGCTGATGTCCGCCGCGCCACCGCGCCTTGGCTCTTATTCGGTGTTCGCAGCACTTCTCGCTTGGGCGGGGCTGCCGATTTATATCCATGCGCCCAAAGTCTATGTCGATACCTATGGCGTTTCGCTCGCGGCGCTGGGCGCGGTCCTATTTGGTTTGCGCCTTTTGGACGTGGTCCAAGATCCCCTCCTGGGACGGCTCAGCGAGGCGTTTCGAGCCCATCGCCATCGCGCGGTGACAATCGCCGCAGCGATCATGGCGCTCGGTATGCTTGGCCTCTTCGCGATCGAGCCAATCGGCATGCGCCCTATTTGGTGGTTTGCGCTGATGCTGACGCTAGTCTTTTCAGCCTTCAGCTTCCTAAGCATTAACTTTTATGCCCAAGGCGTGCTCAAAGCGCATCAGATTGGTGCTCAGGGGCACCTAAAGCTCGCGCGGTGGCGCGAGACAGGGGCGCTTTTGGGCATATGCACCGCTGCAGTCGCGCCAACCGGACTGGCCTGGATCACTGCGGAGCCCTTCACCGGCTTCGCGCTTGCATTCGCGCTCCTCGCGCTGATTGCCGTGCTTTTGATGCATACAGAATGGGGTGCGGTCGCGACACGGCCAAGCACCGGGTTTCGAGCCGTGTTAAAAGACAATCTGGCGCGGCGCTTGTTGATCATCGCCTTGCTCAATGCGGCCCCTGTAGCGGTCAGCTCAACCCTATTCTTGTTCTTCGTCGAGGCGCGCTTGGATGCGCCGGGCCTAGAAGGGCCACTTTTGCTGCTGTTTTTCCTCTCCGCCGCGTTGACGGCGCCGCTCTGGGGAGGTTTGGCAGAACGATGGGGCGCAAAACCTGTTCTGATTGGGGCAATGCTGCTGGCGATTTTCAGCTTTGCTTTTGCACTGCTGCTTGGTCCCGGCGACTGGGTGTATTTTGCGCTGATCTGTATCGCGTCCGGGGCGGCGCTTGGGGCGGATCTGACCCTTTTGCCCGCGATATTCGCCGCGCGCATGGCGCAAGTCTCGCCCTCGGCCGCCGAGGGGTTTGGCCTTTGGTCCTTTGCCTCAAAGCTCAGCCTGGCCCTCGCCGCAGTCACTTTGCTGCCCGCACTCGAAGCGGCGGGGTTCGACAATAGCCTAGCAGCCCAAAGCCCTGCGCAATCGCTAATGCTACTCTCGCTGCTCTACGCAGCCTTGCCCTGCGGGCTCAAACTTATCGCTCTTACGTTACTCGCAACCACCCCTATTCAGGAGGTTTGAGAATGGACGATCTTCTTTTGATTACACTTGGTGCTCTGACCCTGGCTGGTTTTGTCTGGCTCCGCAGTCGATATCTGAGCTTTCGGGCGCAACGACCCCAGGACTACGCGCAGCATAGCGGCCCTGATTTTGATGTACGCACCCACCTGAATGGGCCGATCTTGTGCGAAGGTGTGATCTATGGGCCACTTGGCCGCGTTACGGCGCGCTTTCACGCGCAGTTCGACTGCAGCTGGCAGGGCAACAAGGGCAAAATGGTCGAGCGGTTTTGGTATGATGATGGATCTATCCAAGATCGCATGTGGCGCCTCAGCGTGCATAATGATGGCCGCGTGCTCATGAAGGCCGATGATGTTGAGGGGGAGGGTGTCGGTATACAGTCAGGCCCGACGGTCCAGATGAAATACAAACTGCGCTTGCCTGAAGGCTCCGGCGGGCACCTTTTGGATGTCGTAGACTGGATGTATCTCGCCCCAAATGGCGTGATCATGAATCGCTCGCAGTTTCGCAAGTTCGGTATATGTGTGGCCGAACTTATCGCAACTATGCGCCCGCTTGCCTCTTCTGAGATGAAAGACGCCGCATGAGCACTCGGAACTGGCAAGGAAAGCGGTATTGGCTGGTCGGCGCGAGCGAAGGGCTCGGTGCCTCTCTGGCGCATTTGATGAGCGCAGCAGGGGCAGAGCTCGTCTTGTCCGCGCGCTCCGAGACGGCGTTGCGCGGCGTTGCGGAGCGCCTGCCTGGGCCTGTGGAAATCCAGCCCATGGACATTTCGGATGATGCGAGTGTCAAAGCCGCGGCCGAGAAGATCGGACCTATTGATGGGATTGTTTTGCTTGCTGGTGTCTATTGGCCCTTTTCCGCCAAAAACTGGGACGCTGTGCAAGCGACTATGATGGCGGATGTGAACTTTACCGGCTTTATCCGCGTGCTGGGTCAGGTTGTGCCAGAGATGGTCGCACGCGATAACGGGCATATTCTTATCACATCCTCTCTGACAGCGTTTCGCGGTTTGCCTGGCTCTATTGGGTACACCGCATCCAAGGCCGGGACATTGTCCCTGGCTGAGTGCCTCTATGCCGATTTGCGGCGGACGGGTGTGCAGGTCCAAGTTGTAAACCCTGGGTTTATCAAAACCCGACTGACCGAGAGAAACGACTTTTCCATGCCATTTTTGATGACACCCGAAGCCGCCGCGGAGGTTGTTTTTGCGCATATGAATACGCATCGCTTTAAGCGCAGTTTTCCGAGCCTCTTCTCACTACTTTTTCGGGGCGCACAATTTTTGCCCGATTGGCTCTATTACCGCGTATTCAGCTAAGATCATTCAAGCAACTCGGTCGCGCAGTTTAGAAACACACGATCAATCCGCTTGAAATGGTGGCGCGCAGCCAAAGCAAGCCAATGCGCGTCAAGCCGCTCCGTATGCACCCACCACGCGGCGATGGGTCCGTGCTCAGCGGGCAAACTGGACAAAGCGGAAGCCTTCCGGGTAAACGCGATCTGTTGCGAGGGCAGGTGAAATCCATACCCGGTTGCCTTCATCACCGCCTCCTTGGCGGTCCAGAGCTGGGTAAAGTGACCGGCCGGGTCGGCAGATGACGCAACTTCGGCGCGTTCCGCATCTGTAAACACACGTGCTGAGAGCTGGTCGATATCCCGCGACACGACTCGTTTTTCGACATCCACACCGATTTCATGGTCTCGTGCGATGGCGACCGCCACAAGCCCATCTGTATGAGAGAGGTTGAACTGAATGTGGGGATGGTCTGGCAAGTAAGGTTTACCATAGCGCCCGTCTGCAAATTGATGCGGCCTCTCTACCCCCGCCCGGCATAGCGCTTGTTGCAAAAGAACATGCGCAACTAGGAAGAGACGTCTGGCCTTTGGTGCAACAAAGCGATCCGCCTTCGCTCGCTTCTCCTGCGTTAGCATTTCATATAGCTGAGGCAAGGCGGGGTTCGCCGCATCTGAGACCTGGCAGAGAGATAGGTAAATTTGTGACATATAAGCTGGCATCGCGCATATCGGTGCCCGCGCATACGTTAATCACATGCGAAAAACAAACCGGAACCTACGAGTGCGCGCGACGCGAACTCCTTTATCCTTTACGTCCGCGAAGTTCCATCACCAGCTCAGCGTTTTCGACTTCCCATGTCTTAAAGGCGCGGTAGCGTTCGACGTTGGTATGTTCATCAAAATGCGCCTTAACCGCGCGATAATGCTTCATGCATTCCTGCATCTCAGATGCCGGAAGTGGTCTGATCGCCGCCGCTACGTCACACGCATAGTAAAGCGCAAGGACATGCAAAAACTCGGTCATCGTTCAATCCTTTCAGAATTGAACTTCACCGAGCATCGCTAAATTTCGAGTTAATGATGCGCCCGGCTGCCACCGAAAGCGCGAGATCAGCGCAGCGCATCACACGTCTATAGTCTATACAAGCGAAATGTCAGAGGCCATTGACCGCCCATCGCGCCCTTCTGAAACCTCAAAGCTCACCTTTTGATTGTCTGCAAGCCCTGTCAAGCCCGCACGTTCAACCGCCGAGATGTGAACGAACACGTCTTTGCCGCCCTCGTCGGGTGCAATGAAACCATAGCCTTTTGTGGTATTAAACCACTTCACGGTGCCTGTTGGCATGTCCCGTGTCTCCTTATATTTCCAGTTACTTCCCGCGCTGCGGGTCTTGATGCAACACATTTGCCAACGACACCTACGCGTGCAGGCACTTACATTCTAGAGGAAGTTGACCGAAATGGCAAAAAATCAAGAGACAGATGCCAAAAAGCCCGTCAAAAATGCAGAAAACTTAGCAACTCTGGTGAACGTGGATGAGAATTTTCGGGCTTAAAAACTGCGACACTTGCCGTAAAGTATTGAAATTAATACCTAACGCTCAGCTTGTCGATGTAAGAAGTGATGGTTTGCCAAGCGAAGTGCTTGACGCAGCGTTAGCTAAATTTGGTGAAAAATTGGTAAATACCCGCAGCACAACGTGGCGCTCTCTTGATCAGGAGGCGCGTGATCAGTCCCCTTCAGAGCTAATTGCACGCTATCCGGCGCTGATGAAGCGGCCCTTGATCGAGGCTGAGGGTGCGCTGTTTCTAGGCTGGACACTTGAGACGCGCGCAGCACTTGGCGTGTAAGCGCTGCGCGGCAATGGGCGTGGGTCTTTGACCGCTGAGGTCAAATGCCTCTAGGTTTCGCGTGCGGCCCAGAGTCGATCAACCGAAAGCGGCCCCGCGCCCTTTACGACCAACACACAGAGCAAAAACACCCAGAGCGTCCGTTGGTCGATAAGTTCGGGCGCATTATTGAGCCAACTGCCGAGCTTGGCGCCATGGCCGGTCACATCAACCAAGGTCTGCACCAGAACAAATCCGATCATGCCAAGTGCCGCTAGGCGCGTTACCAGGCCGATCACGATCAAAACGGGCAGGACATACTCGCCCACCGTCCCAGCAAAAATCACCAGACGCTGAATTAAGCTCAGCTGTGTGATATCATAAAGCGCCGCCTCGGCCGCTTTGGGGAAAATCTGCGCGAAGGCCCCTGCGGACGGAGAAAAGATGCTACCATCAATTTTTGTACCCGCCGAGTTCAGGAAATAAAAGAAAAACACGAGCAAGAAAACGACGCGCGCCAGCGTCGGCAGCAGCACATTGCTGTTATCGAGCGGCGTGAGCAGCAAGTTGCGAAGGTTAGCAATTGAAATCATGAGTGTCTTCCTTTGTCGTCAAGCCTGTCAGAGCATTTTGGTTTAGCAAGAGGGTGAGTGGTACCGTCGGATTAAAACCCGCGGGTCCAGCCTCTGCCAGCGGAGCGCCGCGCATCAGATCCTGTATCCAGTCTCCGGCCTCGGGGTCAAGCGCATGTGGCGCGGGATCAAACTCAGGCCGTGTCACAAGGACATCCTGCGCCTGGGCGCGCGGCTTTGGCGCGTTTGGCTGTGTGTTATAGCGCCAGATATCAAAAAGCGGCCATTTTGAGCGGATCAGCTGGGCAGATGGCGCGAATTGAAAGACGGTCTCCCCCAGTTTCTCTGGCGGCACTTCGGCCAAACGCGCGGCCTCTAGGGCTGGCGCATCTGCGGCGTGATAGGCGGTGCGTAGCGCCAATTCCAATCGCGCGACATCCGGTAGGTAACCGATATGAGACAACGGCTTGAAGCTGTGAAGATAGTTCGGAAACTCTGTCCCATAGAACATCATCAGTGGCGAGCTGGGCGGGTGTTGCCGTACGAAGCTTCGGGCGATCGCGCTGAAATTCTCGGCGCCGATAAGCTTTTCAATGATTGGAAAGCTCGCGCGCATCGCCTCGGTCAGTGAATGCACGACATTGTTGCGATAAACGCCAAAGCGGCGCGTTGCCACCTGACCGCTCGGGGTTTTGAGCCCCTCTGGGACGTGGGCATTGGCGTCCAACAGCGCCGTTCGAAACACGCTTTGATCGCTTATCATGCCAGTACAAGCGCGGCGCGCGCCGCCTCATCCCGCAAAATCGACCAGTCTGGGACATCATTATCCCACTCGACCAACACGGGCGCGGGACCTAGATGGGAAATAGTATAGCGTAGCAAATCCCAAACAGCCGCTTCGGTCGGCGCGGCGTGGCTGTCAATCAGCAGCGGCGCGCCGGTCTCTGCCTCTTCAACGGTATGCCCGCCCACATGAATTTCTTGCACGGCGTGAAGCGGATAGGCGTCGATATAGCCTTCGGGCTGGTATCCAAGATTGGTTGCAGAGACAAAAACATTGTTCACGTCCAGCAACAGCCCGCAGCCCGTTCGGCGCACCAACTCGGCCAGAAAATCCGTCTCAGAATATGTGCTTTGCGCGAAACGCAAGTAACTTGAGGGGTTTTCCAAGAGCATCTGACGGCCCAGCGTCTCTTGCACCTGATCAATATGCTGCGCCACCCGCGACAGGGTTTCTGCAGTATAAGGCAAGGGCAGCAAATCGTTCAGGTAGGCCGTGTCATGGGTAGACCAGGCCAAATGCTCCGAAAAGCTGGCCGGAGCCAGCCAGCCAAGCAAATGTCTAAGCCGGTCAAGATGATCGGCATCCAGCGAGCCCTCCCCGCCGATAGACAAGCCAACACCATGGCAAGATATCGCAAATTTCTCCGAGAGCGCCCGCATTTGCGCATGCGGTCTGCCGCCTTGGCCCATGTAGTTCTCGGCATGGATCTCAAGCCACTCTACGGGGCCAGGATCATCCAAAATAGCTTGAAAATGCTGGGACTTATAGCCAACACCCGGGGCCTTGGGCAGATTTGATAGGGTGCGCGCGTCCAGCATTTAACTAACCTAGAGGAAGGCTCGGGCGCCATCGACGCCCAAACCTAGTATCATGCGCTTATGCCGGAAGATCGCGGTCCAGCGTTTCAAGCGAACCCATGCGCGGCGTGCCGTCTGCCAGGGCAGGCAGCTCGATCTCTGTGCATGTGCCCGCATCAACCAGCGTCCAAGCATTCCCCTGATAATCGACCGTAGAGGTGCCCGCACATGTGGTGCCCGCGCCCGCGGCGCAATCATTCTCGCCCGCCAGCGACACGCCATAACACTTTTCTTTCGAGGCCGCCTCGGCGCCCGTGGTGGCATGTGCGGTCATAGCTGCGGCGACGGCTCCGACAAGGGCGACTGTTTTCATCGTGGACATAGGCTCTTCCCTTCCTTTGGTTGTTCAAGTCGGGGCAATCGCCCCTGATGTTGAGAGTAGATGTCGTTGCCGCGCAGAATACCACTCACGAGCTTGTGAGTCACATGCCTGTTATGTGCTGTGGGGCGGCTCGATCACCAACCCTTTGAAGTCAAACAGCTCTTTTCCGAAATGTTACAGTTGTGATCATCTATACTGGCGCGATATTGCAACATTCCTAGCGCAAATCCGGTGGTGTGGCGTCGGCGGCAAGGCTTGCGGCCAGCGCATCCAGCGGCTGAACGCTGGTCTGTTTTTCACCCAAACGGCGCACAGAAACGGTCCGCTCTGCCACTTCGCGCGCGCCTACGGCCAAGATCACGGGCACTTTGCTCACCGAGTGTTCGCGCACCTTGTAGTTGATCTTTTCGTTGCGCATATCCGCCTCAACCCGGATGCCCGCGGCCTTTAGCGTGTCAACCACCTCGGCGACATATGCATCCGCCTCTGAGGTAATCGACGCAACAACCACCTGGCGCGGGGCCAACCAGAAGGGCAGCTTGCCCGCGTGTTCCTCGATCAGAATGCCGATGAAACGCTCGAACGAGCCAAGACAAGCGCGATGGAGCAAAACCGGCCGATGCTTGGCACCGTCACGCCCGATATAGCTGGCATCCAGCCGTTCTGGCAGCACGAAATCCACTTGGAATGTCCCGCATTGCCAGTCCCGCCCAATTGCATCGGTCAGGACGAATTCCAGTTTAGGGCCATAGAAAGCACCTTCGCCCGGGTTCATCTCCGGCTCAATCCCCGCTGCGCGCGTGGCATAAAGCAACGCCTCCTCAGCCTTATCCCAAGTCTCGTCCGAGCCTGCGCGCATTTCAGGCCGGTCCGAGAACTTCACCTTGAAGCTTTCAAAGCCAAGCTCGCGATAGATATTCGACAGAAACTTAATGAAGATCGCGCATTCGCTTTCGATCTGGAACTCTTCGGCAAAGATATGCGCATCGTCCTGGGCAAAGCCACGCACCCGCATAATGCCATGCAGCGCCCCCGAGGGTTCATAGCGCGCGCAAGAGCCAAACTCGGCCATACGCAGCGGTAGGTCGCGATAGGATTTCAGGCCCTGCCGAAAAATCTCGACATGGCAGGGACAGTTCATCGGCTTGAGCGCATTAATCGCCTTTTCGCGGGCGTTGTCCTCGTCCACCTCCACGATGAACATATTGTCTTGGTATTTTTCCCAATGCCCCGACTTTTCCCATAGATGCCGGTTAACAACCTGAGGCGTGTTCACCTCGACATACTCGCCCGCCTTTTGTTTGCGGCGCATATAGTCTTGGAGGAGCGTGTAAATCGTCCAGCCATTTGGGTGCCAAAAGACCTGACCGGGGGCCTCTTCTTGCATGTGAAAGAGGTTCATCTCGCGGCCCAAACGTCGATGATCGCGCTTTTCGGCCTCTTCGAGAAAGTTCAGATGCGCGCGTAGCTGCTCTTTGCTGGTAAAGGCAACGCCATAGATGCGCTGAAGCTGCTTGCGATTTGAGTCGCCGCGCCAATAAGCACCGGCAATCGACATCAGGCGGAACGCATCTGCGGGGACCTGCCCGGTATGCTGCAAATGCGGGCCACGGCAGAGGTCTTGCCACTCCCCATGCCAATACATCCGCAACGGCTCGTCGCCGGGGATCGCCTCGATCAGCTCGACCTTATAGGGCTCCTCATTCGCCTCATAATGGGCGATGGCACGGGCGCGGTCCCAAACTTCGGTCCGAACAGGATCGCGCCGATTGATAATCTCGCGCATTTTCTTTTCGATTACGGCCAGATCATAGGGGGTAAAGGGCGCCTCGCGATCAA
>CAYWNJ010000011.1:0-15072 GCA_964459535.1 uncultured Rhodobacterales bacterium | reverse complement strand
GCCCCGTGGGGGCGGAACGGCGCGGCGCAACAGTGCCTGTTGCGCGGGAGATATGCGCGAGGCAAGAAGCATCACGTTTTAAGTAGGATGCTTCAAACGCTATAAAATCGCGATCTTATGTGTCTTTGGAATAAGTCGGATGAAACTTATCCGCGGGCGATAGGGTGAAAATCTCAACCCCGTCCTCGGTCACGCCTACGGAATGCTCGAACTGCGCAGAGAGGGATTTGTCTCGCGTGACAGCCGTCCAATTGTCGGCGAGCGTTTTGGTCTCGGCCCGCCCGAGATTGACCATGGGCTCGATGGTGAAGAACATACCAGGCTCTAGCACCGCCCCGGTCCCCGGACGCCCGTAATGCAGGACATTTGGCGGCGCGTGAAAGACCCGGCCAAGACCGTGACCGCAAAAATCCCGAACCACAGACATCCGATTGCCTTCGACATAGCTTTGAATCACATGACCGATATCACCAAAGGTATTGCCAGGCTTCACGGCAGCAATCCCGCGCATCAACGCTTCATGCGTGATATCAATAAGCCGTTCGGCCTTACGTGCGAGCTTTCCGGCGACATACATGCGCGAGCTGTCCCCGTACCAGCCATCGACAATGACCGTGACGTCTATGTTCAGGATGTCGCCATCTTTAAGCAGCTTATCGCTGGGGATACCGTGGCAAACCACATGGTTGACGCTGATACAACTGGCGTGCTGATAGCCCTTATACCCGATCGTGGCAGAGACCGCGCCCGCATCCTCGACCATTTTCTCTATTGTCGCGTTCAGCGCACCGGTCGTTGCGCCAGGCACAACGTGACCCGCCACGGCATCCAGGATCTCTGCCGCCAAGCGGCCCGCTGCATGCATCCCGGCAAAATCCTCAGGATCGTAGATGCGAATTCCATCTCGGGTCAGCCGACCGCGGTTATGTTGTTTCACGAGACGCTCCATTGGCAATACCGCATAAAATATAGGGGATAGCCGCAGAAATAACCAGAGCGCCGCCGATCCTGGTTTCCAAACGTTTAGCGCGCTTCTGAGCGTCAAGAAGCGGGGGAGACCCGAGCCAAGCCGGTTAACCAAATCCTGCGTTTGCCTTTGCTTAAAAGGGTCAATTATGGCTCTATCCGACTCGTGCGTAATGACGAGTAAAGAGAGTGTCCAAGCATGTTGTGGCTTGCCGGAGTATTAGGTTTCGTCGCGGTTGGCGCGGCAAGTTTTGTTGGCGTGGGCGAGGCGCAGGACCCCGAAAGTGACGCACAGGACGTGGTGGGGGAGATCATTTCGGGCGATGATGCGCCCGAAGTGATCCTTGGAACAGACGGAAATGACCAAATTGGTGGCTACGAGGGGGATGACACCGTCGAGGGCCGCGCGGGGAACGACACTCTACATGGGATGCGGGGCAATGACTCACTCTTAGGTGGCGCGGGCGATGACCTTCTGCATGGCGAAGCGGGAGCAGACACGCTAAGCGGTGCGCTTGGGAATGATCAGCTCTTTGGCCATGATGACTCAGACCAGCTTGAAGGCGGAACTGGGAACGATCAGCTTCATGGCGGCGATGGCAATGATACGCTCTTTGGCGGGGCCGGGGATGACGCAACGCATGGTGGCCTTGGCGACGACCTTGTCCAAGATGGCTCGGGCGCGGATACGCTCTTTGGCGGTTGGGGAGATGACACGATTGACGGGCGCGGCAGCGACGACGCGCTAGATCAAGCAGATTTTCTGAATGGTGGCGGCGGCGATGATGTGCTATTGGCCGATGGCGGTGACATTGTCACCGCCGGGGAGGGCGCGGATACAATTGTTGCGGACAGCGCTGCACTGCCGGGTTCACCTCTTCAAATCCTCGATTTTGATGCGCGAAGCGACCAGCTTGTGCTGGTTTGGGAAGGCGCCTCTGAAACGCCGCCGACGATAACCCTGGAGAGGGGCGCGGAACCTACTGACATGGTCAAGGTTCTTTTGGAAAACCAAGTTCTCGTGCAGGTCAATGCCAATTCAGACTTAAGGGTCGATAACATCGTCGTAGTCGCGCAGACCGATCAAAGCAGTGATCTACCAGCTACTTTGTAGGCGGTTGCAAACACATCATGCGTCCAATTGATTATTGAACAAATCTTCGTTCATAGGCTGAAAAACGCCAACTGTTTTTATCATCCCTTTCATCCGTTCTGCCCGAGGAGCAGACGCGATACGGCGACGAAAACTCCTAAAAGGGGCGAGAGCAGGCCTTGTGCCTTGGCAGGGCCAAGAGCAGTCGGCAATGGGTCCTGATGCAGTGCCAGTCCACCTTGTTTACGTAGGCCCATTTCAGAATAGCACGGCTTGTGAACTCGGTGCTGTTATCACTGACAATGCAGGGGGCTTGCCATAGAGCCAAACCCGTGCGTCCAGTTCCCGCGCCACACGGGTACCTGAGATGCTGGTATTGGCGACCAACGCATGCCGCCATATTTGAGTTTATAGAACGTGCCTTGGCTCAAACCGGCACGTGCATTTCCGTGGGTGGCAGCGGACTTGTTGGACACTATTTGTGTGCGGCGGCTCTGGCGGATCCTCAAATACGAATGCGTTTACCTGATGCTTGGCAGACTGGATTAGAGGTCCGCGCAGGGCTCGTCAAATGGATCAAGTTCTACAACCGCAAGCGCCCATGGTAGCAAACCAATCGCCGTGGTTTGTTGGCTAGAGAAATAAAACGCGTAACCCGGTCAGCAGGAGCAAAAAGGTAGCTTAATTCGCGCCAGAAACTACCCAGCAAATGGGAAATAGCTAAGTTGTTTCTATTCTGCCCGCGCGCGCCATTCCCGCCAGCGCAGATAGGCATTGGCTCCCAGCGTTGCCAGGGGTTCGGGTGGGAGTGGGGTTGGTGCGGCCTCGACCGTGAAGTGATCCGTTAGCCCCGAGCGATGCCCGCAGGCCATCTCTGCCGCCGCCATGCCTGTCAGAGTGCCGCGCGCTGTGCCAAGACCGTTTTGAACACAAGCGCTATAAACACCTTCCGCGACTGGGCCGCACACCGCCACGCCGTTGCGCGCGAGGCAAAGATGACCCGACCAGACATATTCTTGGCGCACGTCGCGCAGATGCGGGAAATGCTGCGCAAATTTCGCCCGGTGCTGCGCTGCTGCCCGTGCGAGATCCCGCGCCGAGGGCATCATCCCAGGTCGCACTGTCGCGCAGGTCCGCGTTACAATCCGATTGCCACCCTGCGGCCCATCAATCCGCCGCATCGTTGTGCCCATCGGATCAGAGGGCGTCACCCCCCAACGCGGCGCCCCCGCAAGCCCGTCCAGAGGCTCGGTCATCGAAGCATAAAGGAAGAGCTGCACCAACTGGCCCTGCGCAATGCCAAAGCTCTCTAGATGCCCGTTGACCGCCAAGATGACACGCGGCACGGTGACCCGGCCCGCCTCTGTGATCACACTCCAGTCACCCTGAGCGGCCTTGATCTCTTGAACCGGGCTGCGTTCGTAGATTTCCGCCTGCTCTGCGAGCCCGGCGGCCAATCCGCGGATATAGCCCGCGGGTTGGAGCACAACAGCACCTGGCGTATAGAGGCCCCCGCGATAGTGGACCGAACCCGTAAGCGCCTGCATCTGCGCAGCATCGAGCGCTTCAAAGGGCTCCCCGAGCGCTGCCAGATGCGCCGCGTAGCTCGTGTTATGCGCTTCGGCTGCAGCGGAACAGGCGCCGTTTATCTTGCCGACTGGATCAAAGAAATCGGCTTTGATTTGATATTCAGCGACGGCTTGCCGCGCAAAATCAATCGCCTGGCGATTCATGGCGATCTGCGCCGCGTCATCGCCCGCACTGGCATAATCCTCCGAGCTTAGATCATGCGGTAGGTCGATCATGAAACCTGAATTGCGCCCCGCCGCCCCCTCGGCTATGCGCCCGGCCTCTAGCACCACAACTTTCGCGGAGGGCTCTAGCTGGAGGGCACGGCGCGCGGCGGACAGACCTGCGAACCCCGCGCCAATGACAACGATGTCAGCGCTTTGCGCGCCGCTGAGCGCGGGGTATGTCGGACCGGGCCCGAGGATCTCGGCCCAGGCTGCAGGTCCTCGATGCGCGGGCAGGCGGCGCGCCGTCCAACTCATGCAACGGCCTCATCATCATCGTCGGAAAGATCCAGCCAGATCGTCTTGAGCTGGGTATATTGGTCATGCGCGTGCAGACCGTTGTCGCGCCCGCCAAAGCCGGATTGCTTCCAACCCCCAAATGGCGTGGAGATGTCCCCCTCGCCAAAGCTGTTCACCGTCACCGTGCCCGCGCGCAGCATCCGGGCACCGCGCAAGGCGCGTTTGGCATTACCGGTAAAGAGAGAGGCGCAAAGGCCATAGGGCGTGTCGTTGGCCAGCCGGATCGCTTCGTCAAAGCTCGACACGCTGATCACCGAAAGCACAGGGCCAAATATCTCTTCCCGCGCGTGGATATCCCCTGGCTGTGCAGAGACAAGCGTTGCGGGCACAAAATTGCCGCTGACCGCGCCGCCGGACAGAACTTCTAGGCCGCCGTCAAGATAGCTGCAAACCTTGGCGGCATGCGTCTCGGACACCAGCGCGCCAAGACGGTTTTCAGGGTCCAGCGGATCGCCGATTGGCCAGTGCTGCATATGGGTCTTGATGCGTTCGATAAGCTCCGCGCGCACGGCCTCATGCACAATCAGCCGCGACGTGGCCGAGCAGTTCTCGCCCATATTCCAAAACGCGCCGTTGACGATATGCTGCGCCGCGCGGTCGAGGTTTTCGGCATCGTCCATCACAATAGCCGGGTTCTTGCCGCCCATCTCCAGCACCACCTCCTTGGCGTTGCTTTCAGCGGCGTAGCTTAGGAAGCGCTTGCCGGTCTCGGTCGAGCCGGTGAAGCTGACCATGTCGATATCCATATGCCGCCCAATTGGCTCTCCAACATCCGGCCCGAGCCCCGGAACGACATTCAGCACGCCGCGCGGCACGCCTGCCTCCATTGCCAGTTCGGCCACGCGCAGCGCGGTGAGTGAGGTTTCCTCTGCCGGTTTGAGCACCACCGAACAGCCTGCCGCCAGCGCCGGCCCAATCTTCCAGGCCATCATCAGAAGGGGGAAGTTCCACGGCAGGACCAACCCGACAACGCCCACGGGCTCGCGCACGACCATCGCGATATGATCATCTGAGGCGGGCGAGACTTGATCATAGATCTTGTCAATCGCCTCGGCATGCCATTTGAGGCAGTGGATCGTTTCGGGCACGTCCACAGTTTCACAATCAAAGATCGTCTTGCCTGAATCGATACTCTCTAACACGGCAAGCTCTCGGGCGTTGCGGGTCATCAGCTTGGCCAGCCGGATCAACACATCCTTGCGCTCGGACGGGTGCAGGCGGGACCAGCGGCCATCCTCAAACGCCTCGCGCGCCTTTGAGACAGCAAAATCCACATCCTCAGGGCCACACGCCGCCACTTCGGCGATTTGCGCCCCCGTCGCGGGGTTGATGCTTTGGAAGGTCTTGCCCGACGCGGCGGGGCGAAAGCTGCCGTCGATAAAGGCCCCGGTTGCTGGGGTCAGAGCAGTGGCGATGGCAGTGTATTCTTCGCGGGTCAGTAGTTCCATGATCTCAGCCCTCCTGAACGATTTGCGCGATGGTGGTCTTGAGCACGCGGATCACTTGATCCAGCGCGCGTTTGTCGTCTTTGTTCAAGGCTTTAAGCGGCGGACGGATCGCGCCGGTATCAATGCCTTGATGGGTCACGCCGTATTTGATGGATTGAACAAACTTCCCGCCTTGCTCAAGAACGCGCATCAACGGCATCATCGCCGACATGATCCGCCGCCCTTTGTCAAAGTTCCCCTCAACGGCGCAAGCCTCATAAAGCGCGATATGCTCATCAGGCAGAAAGTTCGATCCGCCGCAGACCCAAGACCGGGCACCCCAAGCGAAAAACTCCAGAGCCTGATCATCCATGCCGCAAGACATTTGGATATGCGGGTAATCGCGGGCCAGCAGGTGGACACGGTTGATATCGCCCGAGCTTTCCTTGATCGCGCAAAAATTGCGGCTGCGCCCTACGCGGTCGAGGAACTCTTCGCCCATATTCACACCCATCCGGCCCGGATAGTTATACAGCATCACGGGTAGGTTCGCGGCCTTATCAATCGCCAGCGCGTTGAGGGCATTCTCGCGTTCGGTTGGCACCGCATAGGGCGGTGTCGCCAGTAGGATGGCATCCGCTCCCATCTCACGGGCCGCTTCAGCCAAGGCGACACTGTCCGCGGTTAGCATAGTGCCGGTGCCCAGAATAACCGGGATGCGCCCCTTGGTCTGCCGCGTGACAAATCGACCAACCTCGATCCGCTCGGCCACGGTTTGGGCGTAGTTCTCGCCCGTTGAGCCGCCGGAGATGACACCATGCACGCCGGACGCGATAAGCCGCTCTAGAACAGCGCTTAGCGCATCCCAGTCGACGCTGTAGTCGGGTTTAAAGGGGGTGACGATAGGGGTGTAGATCCCCTCAGAGCGCGAAATTGGGGTCATGAGGCTCCCTCTGCGGTAGGTGGCAGGCCAAGCGGTTCGTCCAGCGGGCTTGGCATAACAAAGCGTTCGATCTGATGCCGGCTGAGCTGCCAATGATCATGGGCAAGCTGCCCGGCCCTTTGCGCATCGCGCGCGGTAATCGCAGCAATGATCGCGTAATGCTGAGCGCTTGCGGTCGAGATATTCTCGGCCATTGCGCTGTCTTGTGGTTGATAGAATGTCATCGAAATCCGGGCGTGGTCGATCAGCAGCCGAGAGAAGCTGGGCATCAAGTACGGATTGGCTGCCATTTCTCCGGTCAGCGCGTGAAAACGAGTGTTGGCAAGCGCCCGATCCGCAGCGTTTCCCTGTGCAAGCGCGGCAACAAATGTTTCTTGCGCGGCTTCTAAGGCGCTCAATTGTACGCTTGTGCGGTGCAGCGCGGCGAGCTGAAGGATCGCCGCATAGACCATAGGCGCGGCCATGAAGAACCCGCGCAGGGATTTGGTCGAAAGCTCCGCGACGCGCACACCACGATTTTCGCGCGCCTCGGCATAGCCTTCATGAGCAAGCTGGCGCAGAACCTCGCGCATCGGTGTGCGGGACAGGCCATATTCCGCGCCCAGGCGCGCCTCATCCAAATCTGTTCCTGGCGTAAGCTCCATCGTCAGAACCGCGCGTGTCAGCGCATCATAAGCGCTAGATTTTCTGTCGGGGCGGGTGTGCATATGGTTGTTCCAAGAGGCGAGTCGCTCTCTTTGTATACACATTGTGCACATTCTATGCGAGCCTGAAAGTGCAGGCCCTAGCGTGACAGTAGAATCTGTTACCCTGCACTTATCTTCCGCGCAACGGTGCTACCCGAAGTACTGCCGGATGCCCTAATAGGCGTTTACACCTCAAGCCACTCTTTGCGCACATCGTCTCGGGACTTTAGGTCCGTCGGCGTGCCTTCAAAAACAACTTTGCCATGACCCATCACATAAACACGATCTGCGATATCAAGTGCGATCGAGAGCTTTTGCTCGACCAGCAGTGTCGCCACGCCGCGCTTTGCGATCTCCTTTAGCAAAGAGGCAACGCGTTGCACCATCTGCGGGCTCAGGCCCTCGGTCGGCTCGTCAATCATGATCAAATCCGGATCACCCATCAGCGTCCGGCACATCGTTAACATTTGCTGCTCACCGCCCGACAGGACCGAGGCTTCCACATCAGCGCGCTGGCGCAGGTTCTCAAAGAGGTCGAACATATCTTCCATCGACCAGCGGCCTGCGCCATCCTTTTGCCCTGGCTTCAAACCCAGGATCAGGTTTTGCCGCGTCGTCAGGCCGGGGAAGATATCCCGGTTCTCGGGCACATAGCCGATGCCCAAATTGGCCACCTCAAAGGCTTTCTTTCCTGCAGTCTCGGCGCCTTTGAACAGGATTGACCCTTGGGGCGGGACTTCGCCCATGATCGCCTTGCATGTGGTCGAGCGCCCAACCCCGTTGCGACCAAGAAGCGCGACGATCTCGCCTTGGCCCACGCGCAGGTCCACGCCTTGGAGGATGTGAGATTTGCCATAAAAGGCGTGCAGATCTTTTACCTCCAACATTAGTGCTCGGCCTCCAACGCTGCGCCTAGATAGGCCTCTTGCACCTTGGGGTTTGCGCGCACTTCGGCTGGCGCGCCTGTCGCAATGATCTCGCCATAAACCAGCACGCTAATCCGGTCGGCAAGGCCAAAGACAACGCCCATATCATGCTCGACCATCACCAATGTTTTGTCCTCGGTCACTTTGCGGATGAGACCCACGATATAATCGGTCTCAGAATGGCTCATCCCCGCCGTAGGTTCGTCCAGCATGATGACGTCAGCACCGCCCGCAATCGTGATCCCGATCTCCAGCGCCCGTTGCTCGGCATAGCTGAGCACACCCGCAGGCAGATCGCGCCGAGCGGTTAGATTGATCTGCTCAAGGATCTCGTCAGCCGCCTCGGTCAGCCGCGCAGAGCGGCCCACCATGGACCAAAAATTGTACCTATAGCCCATCGACCAGAGCAGAGAGCAGCGCACATTCTCAAACACACTCATGCGCGGAAAGATGTTGGTGATCTGGAATGAGCGCGACAGCCCCATTCGGTTGATCTGAAACGGCGCAAGACCCGCCAGGTCTTGCCCGTGCAAGCGGATATGTCCCGCTGTTTGCGGGAAACGCCCGGTGATAAGGTTAAAGAGTGTGGATTTCCCCGCGCCGTTGGGCCCGATGATGGCGTGCCGCTCGCCCTTGTGAATGGACAGATCGACGCCGCGAATAATCTCGGTCCGGCCAAAGCTCTTGGTCAGCCCTTCTAGCTCAAGCGCGGCGGTCATGGCGCGTCTCCGGGGGGTGTGTTCGCCTCGCCCCAAGCGGCGCGCAGGGCTGGGGCAGTGGCGCGTGCGACGCCGATGCCCAGTGCCGTGACCAGGACCGCGATGGTCCAAGGCAGGAACCCGTGGCTGTCAAAGGTGATCCAAAAGAGCGTCATTTCGTGATCTCCGGCGGTTGAGTGCCGGATGTGAAAGATCATCTCGATCAGCGCCGCGCTCCCCATGACGCCAAAAAACGCAGGTACAAGCGTCTTGATGTAGGGCACGATCAGTAAGCGCGCGCGGCCCATCCGAATAGCAGGGACATGCATCATAAGCAGACCCGCCAATCCGCCCGGAAAGAACATAACCGTCGCGATAAAGAGTATCCCGGCATAGACCGCCCAAAGCTCTGTTTGCAGGCTAAGGACCGTCTGCAAGAGGGTGAAGACAATCGCGCCAAGGATCGGGCCAAAGAAAAAGCCTATACCGCCCAAGAAGGTCACCAGCAGGATCGCACCCGATGATGCTGCGTTGAGGTTTTCCTCGGTCATAATCTCATAGTTGATCGCAAAAAGCGCCCCGGCGATGCCTGCAAAAAAGCCACTGGCGACGAAGCTATAAAAGCGGACCCAACGCGCAGAGTAGCCTAGGAACTCGGCGCGCTCGGGGTTGTCGCGCACGGCGTTCGCCATCCGACCGATGGGCGTGCGCGAGTAAAGATACATCAGCGCCGCTGAAATCAGCAGCCAAGTGGCAATCAGATAATAGACCTCGATCTGCTTGAGAAATTCGACGCCAAAGAAAGGCAGCGCGTAGGTGCGATCCCCTGATATGCCCTCTTCGCCGCCAAAGAAAACGACGATAATCACCGAACAGGCCGCAATCAGCTCACCCACGCCGAGAGAGATCATCGCAAAGACCGTCCCGGCCTTGCGGGTCGAGAAGGAGCCGACGAGCATCGCGAGCCCCATGCCCACCAAGCCGCCAAAGATCGGAAGCAGCGGCAGCGGTAGCAGCGCAAAGAAGTCGGACATGTTCACGATATGCATACACGCGAACCCGCCAACGCCCGCATAAACAGCATGGCCAAAGCTCAGCATACCGCCTTGCCCAAGCAGCATGTTATAGGCCAGCGCAAAGATGATGGTGATCGCCATCTGGTTCATGATTGTGATCGCGGAATTCGCGGTAAAGATCATGGGCAGAAACACCAATAGCACAGCCGCCGCGACCCAAGGGCCAAAGGTCAGGGCGCGCTGTCGGTTTTGCAATGCGCTAGAAGTGGAGGTTGCGGTGCTCATGCGTCACGTTTCCCCAAGAGGCCGTAAGGGCGGAAAACAAGGATTAGAACCATCAGGATATAAGGCAGGATATCCGCAATCTGCGGGCTGGTCAGGGTCCATAGATCACGCCAAGCGCTTTCCCAGATCAGCGCGGGCTTTTCAAAGCCAAGTCCAGTCAGCAAATCTTCCATCCGTAAGTTATAAGCTTTTGAGAAAGTTGTGATCCAGCCAATCAGCAGCGAGGCAACAAGCGCCCCCCAAAGCGAGCCAAGCCCCCCGATCACAATGGTCACAAAGACAATTGAGCCTAGGACAAACGCCATGCCGGGGAAGGTGCCCAGCACTGGACCGGCGATCACGCCTGCTACACCGGCAAGCGCCGTGCCGACGCCAAAGACCCCCATAAAGATCAGCGGCACATTATGGCCCAGCGCCTCGACGGTTTTGGGATAGGTCAGCGCCGCTTGGATGATCATCCCGACGCGCGTGCGGGTCAGCACCCAGAGCAAACCGATGAAGATGGAAATAGAGATGAAGATCATAAAGATCTTATAGGCCGGGATCGCATTTCCCGCGATTGAGAACGCCGTGAATTGCAGGATCTCTGGCGCAGCATAGGGCACTTGGTTCTTGCCCCAAATGAACTGCACCACCTCTTCGATAAAGAGCGCGAGGCCAAAGGTGAAAATCAGCTCGGGCACATGGCCAAATTGATGCACCCGGCGCAGGCCATAGCGCTCGACCCCCGCGCCGAGCACGCCAACGATGAGCGGCGCAAAGAGAAGCCCCAGCCAAAAGCCGAAATAGAGGCTGATCTGATAGCCGAAATAGGCCCCAAGCATGTAAAAGCTGGCATGCGCAAAATTCAGAACGCCCATCATCGAAAAGATAAGCGTCAAACCCGCGCTGAGCATGAACAACAGCAGCCCGGTTACGAGCCCGTCGATCAAATTGACGAGGATAAGCTCCATCTGCCCCTCCCCCATAGCCTTGGGGTTGTTATGAAAGATAAAGGGCCCGCCCCAAACGCGGCGGACCCGATGCCAGGCTTAAGGCCGCCGCATTTGGCAGCTTGTCGCGCTGTCCATTGCGGCCATATCAACCGTTTTCACGGTCTTAAGGCCATAGCCAGAGTTGTCATAGTCATATTTGACATCCGCAGTATGCGCCATGACATGCACGTCTTGGATCATCTGGTGATCCACTTCGCGCATTTTCAAGGTGGTGCCCCAGATGCTCTCATGCTCCATGCCCTCAAGCGCATAAGCGACAGGGACCACGTCATCTGCCGTGCCCGCCTCGTCAATCGCTTTGGCCAGCATTTCGATCACATTCGCAATCCGTGCTTGGCTGACATTGCCGTCAGGATGCTTGGCCTTAAAGCCTTCGATATAGGCTGCGGCTGCGTCAGTTGGCGCGGGGTTGATCTGCCCTTCAGCAACAAGGCGCAGCTTGCCCTCTCCGGCCGCGCCAAAGGCGGCTGTAATCCCGTCAGCGGCGGCATAGTAGGTGTAGATATTGCCCTCAAACCCGTTCTCTAGAACCGAACGGCCAAGGCCCACCATATCCGCGCCCCAATTCCCGGTAATCACCGCGTCAGCGCCCGAGGCCATAATCTTACGGCTATAAGGGGTGAAATCCTTGACCTTGCCAATCGGGTGCAGTTCATTGCCGACGATCTCGATATTGGGCGCCTTTTCGCCCAAATAACGGACCGCAGCGGCGGCCACCGCTTTACCAAAGCTGTAGTCTTGGCCGATGATATAGACCTTGTTCACGTCACCCGCTGCAACGATGCTATCGGTGAGCGCATCCATTTTGATGTCCGCATTGGCATCAAACCGGAAGTGCCAAAAGTTGCACTTGTCATTGGTCAAGGCCGGATCCACCGCCGAATAGTTCAGGAACAGCACCCGATCATCCGGGTTGCGGCGGTTATGCTTGTCAATCGCCTCGGTCAGCGCATTCGCCACGCCCGAGCTGTTGCCTTGGGCGATGTAGCGGATCCCTTGGTCAATCGCGACCTGAAGCTGGATCAGCGATTCCTTTGGGCTGATCTTGTTATCAAAGGCAACGATTTCGAACATCTCGCCACCCAGAACACCGCCTTTGGCATTCACCAGCGTATCCGCTGCATATTCGAATTGATTAAGGCCATTGGCTCCCGTGCCCGCAAACGGGCCTGAAAGCGGATCAATAAAAGCAATCTTGATATTGTCAGCCATCGCCGCCGCGGCGCTGACAGACAAAGCCAGTACGGCACTCAGGCCGAGCCGTGTCGTAGTGCGCATGTAAAGTCCTCCCTAGAACGAGAATCGGCTTATTTTGTCGCATTTCGCTGTGCCGACCCGCCCCAACCGTCGCATAGCTGAGAAATAAGTCAAGCGCGCGCGGCCTTAGTCCAAGACCTCATCCACCCAACGCGGCACAATTTCCGTGGCGGGTCCGGTGCGGCGTTCGGCAAAGAGGCTGCCTTGGGTGGGCTCCAAGTTCAGCTCAATGGTATGGGCTCCAAAGGCGCGGGCCATCTGCACAAAGCCCGCTGCCGGGTAGACATTGCCAGAGGTTCCGATAGAGACAAAAGTCTTGGCAGAGCGGAGCGCATCCTCAATCGTGTTCATCCCATGGGGGATTTCACCGAACCAAACGATATCAGGCCGACCCAACGGTGCCGAACAGGCCGGGCAGATTTGCCCAACCGGCATAACCAGCGGCGCGGGCCAGCGATGATTGCAAGAGGCGCAGAGCGCCGACTCTAGCGAGCCATGCATGTGCAAGACACGCTGCGCACCACCTTTCTCGTGCAGATCATCGACATTCTGCGTGACAATCAAGACATCGCGCGCCGCTTGCAGCCGCCCCAGCGCCTCATGCGCCGCGTTTGGCTTGGCCTCGCGGCTTTGGGCGCGCCTGGCGTTATAAAAATCCATGACCAGCTTGGGATCTCTTGCAAAGCCCTCCGGCGTCGCCACATCCTCAATCCGATGCTGCGCCCAAAGCCCGCCTTCGTCTCGAAAGGTGCCCAAACCGCTTTCTGCGCTAATCCCTGCGCCGGTTAGAATGACAATCTCGGCCATGTCGCAAGGCTCCTTTCTGAAACTGCGCCTGCATTATCCCTCTAATACCCGCAATTCGCCAGACAGCCAGGGGAGTTTGGCCAGAACAGGCTCAATCACTTGCGCCTGGATCAGGCGGCGCGAGGTCTGGGCGATATCCGTAGGCACTTCCCCAGCCCATTCTGCGGTGGCAAAGAGCGCGATACGCCGGGAAAAGGGTTTAAACGGCAGCGGCAGCGCCTCGATCTCATCGTGAAACCGCGCGGCCAGCATATAGCCCAGTGGCGTGGTCACCGCCCAGCCAATCCCCCGCGCAATCAACGCAATCATCGCCAGATGGCTGCCAATCTCGAACCGCCCCGCAAAGTCGAGCTTTTGCCGGGCAAGATGGCCCTCGATCTGCCGCCCGATCATTTGATCCTTCTCATAGCGCAGCAAGGGCAGGGCGGTAAGCTGAGAAAGAATATCCCGCCCGGGCCGGATCACGCCCTTGGGCGCGACCAAGATAAAGGGATCCCTTACGAGCGGGTATTCATAGATATTCTCGGGCAGCGGATCAAAGCTGGCTGAAATCGCGATGTGGAGACGCTTGGCCGAGATAGCCTCGGAAATCTTGTGACTAGGGGCCGTGGTCAGCCGAAAGCGGCACCGCGTTAGATTGCGTGCTAAGATAGTGATAAGCTGAGGCGTCACGTCATGGTCAAAATCATCAATCACACCAATGCTCAGATCGCTCAAATGCGCCAGATCCATGACTGTGAGTTCCGACTGCGCCAACCGCAACTGCGCAAGCGCGGCCTGCGCGCGCTGCAAAAAGCTCTCGCCCGCGCGGGTCAGGCGCATCGGGCGCGTGTTGTGATCAATCAGATCGGCCGCGAGGGACGCCTCCAGCACCCGCAATTGCTGGCTAACGGCAGAGCGGCTAAGCCCCAAGCGCTGCGCCGTTTCGGCAACCGATCCGGTCTGCGCCAGCGCTTCGAAAATTTCGAGCCCACGCAGGCTTATCCCTTTGCTCAGCATATCCGGCGGCCCCCTAAGTTTTCGCGACCCTGAAACCGCGGCGGGCGGGCGTCAAGCCTGATGCGGCAGGGGCTTGCCCTAAACCGCATCGCGGCGATAGAGTTCGGGTATGAAGATCGCAACCGCTTGCTACCCGCTCGATATGCTGTCCTCTTGGGCACAGTATGAAGACAAGATTGCCCGCTGGGTTGACGAGGCAGACGCCGATCTCTTGGTTTTTCCTGAGTATGGCGCGATGGAGCTTGCCACGCTTGCTGGCCTGGAGACCGCGAAAGATCTCGAAGCGTCGGCGCAGGCGGTTTCTGATCGGATCCCAGAGGCAGACGCGCTGCACCGCCGCCTCGCGCAAGAAACCGGCAAGCATATCCTGGCTGCCTCGGCACCTGTTGTGCCGAGCCCCGGCGCGCGCCCGGTTAATCGCGCCCGGCTCTTTGCCCCGTCGGGCGCGGTCGGGGAGCAAGACAAGCAAATCATGACGCGCTTTGAGGCTGAAGTCTGGGATATCGTGCCCGGCGGCCCGTTGCAGTTATTTGAAACGGCGCTGGGAAAAATTGGCATCCTGATTTGCTATGACAGCGAATTTCCCCTGCTTGGACGCGCGCTCTCGGAGGCGGATATCCTCTTGGTGCCCTCCGTGACAGAGGCGCTTTCGGGTTATACGCGCGTTCATATCGGCGCGCGGGCGCGGGCGCTTGAGAATCAATGCGTGTCCGTCATGTCCTCGGTCACCGGCTCTGCGGTCTGGTCAGAGGCGCTGGATACCTCGACCGGCGCAGGCGGCATTTACGGCCCGCCCGATAAAGGGTTTCCGCAAAACGGTGTGCTGGCCCAAGGGGCGATTAACGAGCCGGGCTGGACCGTCGCAGAGGTGGATATCTCTG
>CAYWNJ010000010.1:0-15543 GCA_964459535.1 uncultured Rhodobacterales bacterium | reverse complement strand
TTCGCTGAGTAACTTTGCCCGTTCAAAGTTGAGATCCGCCATTGCCCGATCAAGTAAGATGGCGCGCAATATCGTTTCGTCGCCCTTTTCCATGGATTGACCGGCAGCTTGCGCGTCGGCGGCTGAAAGCATGGCTTCAAATTCCGATTTGCGCAGGGCGAGGGCGTTAACTTGCGCGATTTTTTCGACATGCGCCTTGGCGAGCGCATTCAGACCATATTCGCCTCCGATATCGAGCTGGTCCGCGCGCAAAGCCGCAAGCCGGGACTTTAGGATACTCTCGCGTTCCCGAAGTTCAGAAAGCCGAACTGATGTTCGAACATCCTCGGCCTCGGCTTTGAGGCTAAAGTAGGCATCAATTAACGCCCGCAGCTTCTCGCTTGCAAACGCCGCATCACGGCTGAGGGTTTTGAGAACAATCAGACTGTCGGATCGCTTTATCTCGATAGAACCCGCCAAGTCTTTCGCCCGCAGCCCGTCCGCCAGAACGGGCCGAATGTCCGAGAGCGCCTGCGCTGCCTCCACCATCACCTGATGAGAGGCGATAAAGCCTGTTTCCGCTTTCACAAAGCTGTCAAAGGTTTTCAGAACAGACTCGTCGCCTGTCGCATAGAGTATGTTGGACTCTTGCGGATAGACCCGAAGGATGGCCCGAGACTCATAAAGCTCAACGCCCGCAAAATACCCAAAGCTCGAAAAAAGACCTCCAAGCAGCGCGCCCCCGCAGATCGTTGCCTTCCAGCGCCCCCGCATCGCGCGCATGACAGTGGCAACGGGGTCTGGCTGAGGCGGTTCCGCGACCGGTGCCGGAACGTGAAACTCTTCAATATCTTCGGCGTGTAACGGGTTTACGGCAGTCATGATCCTACCTCGCTATTCGGCTGGTTAGGTCTTGGTCCCAGATGGGCGGCGACGTCTTTTGCGGAGACGCGCAGCGCAAAAGCGTATTCACAGCGGCATAGACAAGGGCCGGCACCAGGTGCGACGGGCGACGAATGGCGCGGAACAAAACCTTTAGCGGGCTATGTTTTTCAGGGCTTGGGAGCCCATACCCTTTGAGCGCGCGGGCACCGCTCAGCGCTCTGCGGCGGACGCGAAAAAGGCTGCTAAGTGTTAACGGCGCGCGGGCGATAAATCTGGCATCGGGGACAAATTTGATCTGCTCCGGCGGCAATGAGCGGCGGATAAATTCATCATCGGCGATAATATCTGGGAGCGGGAATACTGACCGCGCCGCCTTTGCCGACAGAGCAAACAACCCTCCGAACTTTCCTTGATCGAAATACGGGTTCATGCGCCAGCCCTTGTAATAGGTCCGCACGAGCGGCGACGCCTCGGCGGCGTGGACATCCATCTGCCCGCATGTGGCCTGTGCGCGGCCGCACTCGATTGGCGCCAGAAGTGCGTTTAAGGCTTCGGATGTAACGTCGAGGTCTGCATCTAAGAAGATGACAGGGCGCTCCGGCGCGGCGCTCTGATACCCCAAGTTAAGAGCGCCGCATTTGCCTGGTTTATCGGTTTCCAAGACAATGGCGCGGGGTAGGACGGAACGCGCTTTGGCAGCGGTCGCATCCGAGCAGCCATTGGCGATCACCACAATCCGCCATCGGGACAAGGGTAGCCCGCGGGAAAGATGAAGCAGCGTCCGGCCAATCACCGCGGATTCGTTATAGGCCGGGATTAGAATCGTTGCGCGGATCATTTGGCCACCTGCGGCTCTAACGTCAGAGGCGTCGGAACAGTCGTGGAGGCGCCGAGCGTGAAATCTCGCACGGTTTGAATGAGTGCATTGCGCCGAGAGAAGGCGGAAACCCCCTCCGCCGGCTCGCAGCAAAAATCTTGCGCGATGGCATGGTTGATCGCGCGCCAAAGCGCGGCCTCATCTTGGGCAATCGTGACGTTTCCGAGATGTTTGAGCTTTTCAGCCGTATCGATTTGGTGATTGCTCCGATGCTCGCCCAGCACCTTGCGTCTGGGCATGACGATAATCGGTTTTGCCAGTTCAGCGGCGGAAAGGATTGTTCCAATTCCGGCATGCGCGACAATCAACCGGGCCGATGTCACCCTTTCCTGAAAGTCAGCTTGCCCGAGGTTGCGCGCGGCTTCGAGATGATCAAACACAAGCGTGCTTGGTCCCGTTTGCGCGAAAATTGGATAGCCGGAATGCCGCTTGGCCCATTCGTTGAGGGAAATAAGCAGCCGATCAAAGGGCAGCTGTGTGCCAACTGTTGCAAAAATCATTTTGAAATCTCACTTATAAAACGGAACCGCAGTATTTGGCGCGGCTTTTATGTGCCACGTCAGGCCATTGCGTGAGGACCTGATCAGCGACCCAAAGCGCGAGGCGCGCAGAGAGGGACAGCTCTCGGGCGTTGGCGATGGAGTCGATAAACATCGTGCGCGCGCCAATCAGCCGGGCCAAACAGATTGCGCAAACCCCGCCGGCGGCCCCGGTGGAGACGACGACATCTGGGCGTACGCGCAGCACGATCAAAGCCAAACGCCAGATGCAGGCCATAAGCCGCAGCGGCGTATCCTTGTTGGCATCAGGAAAAAAGTGAACACGCGCACTGGTTAACTGACTTAAGACCGTTCTATCGGTTGTGGCGTAGTGCAGCTCTGCCTCATCAAAGCCTGGCGCAATCCTGCGCAACTGCATCCAATGCCCACCTCCGGACGACACGGCCAACACAACCGGGCGCGTTTTTCTTTGCACAAACATCTTTACCAACCACCTAACTTTACGCGTGTTCAAGGGTTAGATACCTCGGTTTAATCAGCGAATGTTTTGGGCAAAGGGTGGGGGCGACCTCCATACGTATCTTGCAGGCTATACCTTCGTATGGGCTGTTGGGTGTTCTCTACAGCCTAACGACTGAATTTTTGTCTTACTTCCGCTTAGCCCCCAGCCATCCGCAGGATGGCAACGCGCCGACCGCGCCGTTTTGCCGAAGGCAAACCCTTGGTTTGACGAGCGGCTTGAGCTGAGCGGGGATGTTTGAAGATTGATATCAAAATTCAGCCGTCAGGCTGTATCACGAGAAGGTCTTGATAGAGGTCAACAAGGCGGCGGGACTTTGCGGACCAGAGCCCATCGCGCTCAACCTTGGCACGCGCGCCCATTCCCAAACGCGCGCGAAGCTGCGGCGCATCAAACAGTTTGCGTAGCGCAGTGGCAATATCGCGCGCATAGTTGCCAGGATCGGAGACGTTAATCTTCAGCCCGCACATCTCATCAATGACCGATGCCGGTCCCCCGCGGTCTGCCGTGATGACGGGAAGCCCATGGCGCATGGCCTCATAGAGCACGCCTCCAGCCGGTTCGCGGAAGGAGGGGAAACAAAAGACATCATGGCTGGCGTATAGATTTTCGACCTGCGCGCGTGGAATTTTGCCCAGAAAGGTGACGCGGTCTGCGACGCCCAAGCGTTGAGCCTCGGCGCGGCAAGTTTCGATCTCCTCACCGCCGCCCGCGCTGGTCAACGTCACGCCCGGCATCTCGCGCAGATGTGCCAGCGCGCGCACGACATCCCGCAGCCCTTTCGTGCGGACCGCGCGCCCAACATGCAGAACTTTGAGCTTGCCAGGTATCGCATCGCGCGCGCGCGGTGGAGCCAGCGCATCAATCCCGAGTTCCAACATCGGCTCAAACCTATTGAGCGGGATGTCCGAGAGGACATCTTGGACATAGGGCGCAACACCCAGCACACAGGCGGCGCGCGCATAGGAGGCGCGCAGCCATGGGTCGTACCGAAACCTGAACCGATCCAGCGCGCGCAGCCGCGTATAGAGCGGCGCGCTGCCAGTTTCTTGTTGGAACGCCTTTGGTGTATCCAAAGCGCCGCCCAGAGGACCGATGACATAGGGGATATTAAAATGCCGTAAGGGCGACGGGTAGCGCGCAGCCTGCGGCATGAGTTGATGGGCAATGTCATACCTTTGCCCGGTCGCAAGTTCCATTTTCATCCAGCGCCGCACATGGGCTGCAAAAATCGGCCAAGCTGGTTTGAGCATCGCATTCACCCGTTCGTTTGCCTGTGCCCAACGGGGCTCGGGCCAGGTGACAACGCGGGCATTGGGCAACTGCGCCGCCAGATCCGCCCGGCGCGGCCGTTGAAAGGCCAGAACTGTCAGCTCCACCTGCATCGAGAGCGCCTTAGCCCATCGCTGTGCGACAAAGGCTTCGCCGACATCGGTTGCATCAATGTTAGGTGCGATCAGGAGAACCTTCATGAGATTGCGGTTACCTTTCGACGCCTGGGCCATGCCCGCCAGAGATCGACGCTAACGCGGAGAAAGTGAACGGCACGGACCGCTGCCCTTGGGTTGAATACGAGGCTCATAATCGACCAAAAGATCGCACGCGAGATGTTATGAAAGGTGAGAAGAAGAAAACAAATTGAGGCCCCCAAAACACCTCTATGTTTGAGATGCAGACGCGTTGTTGCCTCGGTCATCATAACGTCCCTTGTGTGCTTAAAACTCTGAACAGAGCCGCCGCCAAAATGGGTGATTTCAGGTATGGGATTGAACACCACGCGCCAACCCGATTGGGCGAAACGACGGCACCAATCGGTCTCTTCCCCAAAGAAGAAAAAGGCCTCATCAAGCAGCCCAACTTGCTGCATCGCGCTGCGCCGTACAAACATCGCCGCGCCCGAGATGACCTCTACCTCGCGCGTATGCGCATGGTCCCAACCCGTCAGTCGATAAGCGTCCCAGCGCGGCACGCGCGTTAGGCCCAAGGTTTGCATGGCAAGATGACGTAGGCTTGGAAACATGCTGCAGGAGGGTTGAAGGGATCCATCCGCGTTCAAGACCCTTGGCCCCATCACGCCCACCAGCGGGTTCTCATCAAGCCAAGCGACGGCATCCCGAAGTACCGTTCCATGAACCAACGTATCGGTGTTCAACAACATCACATATCGACCCGCTGCCCGCTTAAGCGCCAGATTGTTGCCCCCGGCAAAGCCTAGATTCCGATTGCTTTCTATCAAGGTGACTTGGCAGAAGTCATCCCGGAGCATTTCTGCCGAGCCATCGCAGGAGGCATTGTCAACCACGATGATCTCAAGCGTTAGCCCGTGTTCTGAGCGCGCAATCGAGTTTAGGCACTCCCGCAGGAGATCCTTCGTGTTCCAATTCACGATGACAATCGATAAATCCATGAGCGCTCTCTCTTTGCGTTCTAAAATAACCGCGCCGGGCGCATGGCGACACGCGCGGCGACAGGCCGATGCGCCACCCGCGCTTTTTGTGGCTTTGCATCAAGCAGCCAGGCGCCCGATCCGATGAGGAAGAAAAAGAGCACGAACATTGTGTTCCACAAATGCACGGTGGCGGCGGCGACGGTGATACTAAACAGCGTAAAGGCCCAAGCATGTCGCGCGCGTCGCCAATGCGGGGGCAAGGCGCGTCTGCGCCCGATTTTCAAAACCAAGGCAAGCAGCAGCCCGATCAGGATGAAAAATGCGGGCAGCCCGTATCGCACCGCCGTCGCCAGCCAAAAATTATCCATGCTATCCGACATCCATGCGGGGCGCGTCCAATCCCCGAGCCCGATACCAAAAAGCGGATATCGGGCGATCTCGGCGGTGCCATAGTCAAACGTGAGTATTCGGTTATAGGCGGATTGCTTAGAGAAGGTGAAGTTGTTGACGAAAACATGGAACGGCGTCTTTGTCGAGAGCAGGTCAATCGCAACATAGGCCGCCGCAAAGAGGGAAAACATCACCGTCCACCGAATTTGGATATTTCGGAAAGCGCGTTCCCAAAAAGCGACGAACCCTTGCATGATCAATACCAGATAGGGCCCGCCTGATGCAGAAACAAATGTGGCCAAGACAACGCCGATCACCTTTATCATGCCCGCGATGTTCGTCAGTTGGCCCTTGGCTAAGACGAAATAGGACATGGACAGCGCAGAGGCACAAAAGACCCCGTATAAGATTGGATGATCGAAGGGCCCAAAGGTGCGCTCAAGACCCATTCGCGGGTCGATATAGGGTGCGCGCGGGCCGCCAACGGCGGACGAAATGCCATCATGAAGGATATGGATGCCGGTCAACGCTTCTGGCAGAGTGAAAACCAATGTGGCCAATACCAGGCCGACATAGGCGCGGGCGACAGCTTCGAAATCCTCATATGAACGAATATAAAGACGCCCGAGCAGGTAAGCGCCCGCGCATTCAACGGTGTAAATGCCCCCAGACTCGATGCCTTGTTTGAGCCCGCCCCATTTGATCAGCGCAAGCACGGCCCAACCACAATGCGCCAGGATCAGCATATCGAAAATATGTGCGCGCCCACGGTGCCCGGAGAAGAGCTGCACGAGCATAGGGAGAAGCATCACAATCAACACCATGCGATACGCAGACAGCCGCAATCCCGCAAGATTGAGAGAAACAGCCGTCGGCAGCATCATCGCGAGAAAGAAAAGAAGCACCGGAAGTGCGACGCCAAACCCAAGGCGCGGGGTCGATTGAACACGTGTCATCCTGCGCCCTTACCCAAAGCGGCGACGCCGCAGCTTGTCGCGCGCAAGACGTTTCCAGGTGCCGAGGACGGAACCCATTTTGGCCCGGATGGAAAGGCGTCGCCAGAGCCGGAACAGCTTTTGCCCCCGGTCCTTTGGCGTTGCGATATTCAGCGCGCGCAACGCAAGCCGCCGCCCCCAAACCGCGCCATGGGTCGCGCTTAGATTTGGCTGGGCCCGTGCGATCACATCGCGCGGCATTGGCGTTGCGACCAGGTCTCCCGCGCAGATGGCCGCTTCGATCAAGGCACGGCCGCGCGCGGTCCGGGCAATGATGAGCGACCGCCCAGGCTCTTGATCCGCGCTAGGGGGCCTATGCCAAGGATCACCGATCGAAATATCTGCAAAGGCGCCGGTATGATCAGAACAGATGCGGCATCGCCACCCCCGATAGGCTTGTAAAATCTGGCCCCACCCTTCGGCGTAGCTGATCCCTCGACTCGCCCGTTCGGCCCCAAGCGCGTCGCGCCACTTGGCCTGCATAAGACCCGGCCATCCATTGCCGCGATACCGCAGCTCGGTAATCTTTGCCGCCTTTGGCACGCCAAGACGGTCAAGCAGATGGTCCGTCGCAACCGTGCTCGGTGTTCCGGCGCAGAATATCGAGATTGTCAGAGCGATGTTCGAGCCCAGTCGCTTGTCAGAGCGCGCGCCCGCATGGACAGACGCGACATCACAAGGTTTGCCAACAAAGACAATGCGATCCTGTTCGGAAGATATCTCCGCCAGAGCCTCGCCGGGGCTGGCGGGTGCATAGCGCGAGCCCGCGCCCCGAAGCAAACCCGCCCGATCCCGGCTGATGACCGCCTGATTAAGCCGTGGATCCTCTGCGCGCGCAACTACATGCGCCACCCCGGTGGCGGTACCGTTTTTCAAAGCAAAGACGGACAGCGCGGTTACGCCGCCACCAGATGACCCACGATAGCGGATTTCTGGGTCGGCAGCCCATCCTTCCCAAGCGGCTAGGACCGGCCCCCAAGCCGCGTCAATCTCGTCCCTTGCTGCCAGAGCCTTCCAATTGGTGGCCGTGCCTGCACAGTCTTTCGCCGCGTCCTGCGCCGCCTGCCGCGCTTTGAAGGAGGGCTTCACCCGCGGCACTCGGCCCTTCACCGGGTCATCCACCATGTCAATCAGATCTGGAAACCGACCTGCGCAAACCCCGCAGCTCGTGCAAAGACCTTTGGCAGCGATGGTGGTGATTGCGTCCGCTTTCATGCAAAGACCTCCTGCTTGTTCAGGTTTTGACGGGGTGGTTTGGAAAGGCCGATGGCCCGTAAGGTTGCCGCAAACTCGCCAAGGGCCGCGCAGCCCGCGATGGCGAGTAGGGGTAGGCCGAGTGCGGCGCAAATGATCGCAGGGCCGAGTGCAAGCGCCCGCCAAAGATTTGCACGCGCGGGATCACCTGTGCGCCCTGTTGCAACAGCCAGTTGGGAAAAAGGTGTGCGCAGGATCCTGAAACCCGCTGCCGATGCCAGAGCGAGCGCAAGCATTGGGTCCAATCTAAAGGCGTCGCCATAAAGTGCCGAGATTAGGGTCGGAGCGGCGGCGGTAAAGCCGATAAGCATCGCAGCGCATAGCAAGGCGTGGACCCACAAGATACGGTGCCACACCTGCTCAAATATCGGGCGACCAATCGCCATGCGTAAAGCGGGTAAGACCAGGGAAGCGGCAGCGCGCCCGACGATCTGGGCGGGTAGCAGCGCGAGTTGCAGCGCAACACCGTAGAGCGCCAATACCTGCCAATCATAGGCCGCGGCGACAAGTACGCGATCCGCATAGAATGTGGCAAAGAGTAGAAGCGCATTCAAAATCAGCGGCGCACCAAAGGACCAGCAGCGCAGCATCATATGCGTGGACAGGACCAGGCGATAGGATCTTTGCGCGACGACATGAGACAAAAACGCAAAAGCGCCGCACTGAGCGATTAAGACAGCAGCCATCGCGCGATGATCTGCAAAGAGCCACAGCGCAGGCAGGATTGCGAGCAGCATCGCGCCGCTTGCGCCAAGCTCCACCAAGGCGGTGCGCAGGTACAAGAAATTCCGCTCGGCGCGGCGATAGTCAAGATGAGCAAAGCCCCTCAGAAAGGGTGCAAGCGCCAAAACGGCGTAGGTGGAAAGTTCGGGCCCGCTATCGAAAAGCACGGCGAGCAAAGGTGCCAAGAGCAACAGGATGCAAGCGGCGAAGCCGCCGCGCATAACAGAAACAGCGTGCAGTTCCGACTGAAAATTTGGGGCGTCGCCGTCATGGGCTTGCACGATCAACCGCTCAAAGCCGATATCCGTTGCCATTTCAACCAGCCGCAGGGTGAGCGCCAGCATCATCGCCTGGCCAAGCTCGGCTGGCCCAATGACCCAAGCGATCAAAAGGGATCGGCCAAAAGCAGAGGCCTCTGAGGCTATTGGAACGGCCCAGGCCAAAGCGCATTGTTGTTTCGGAGCCACTAACATGATGCGATCCGCGCCTGGCGGGCCATCACATCCATCTCCGACGACGCGCGGCCAAGCAGCCGTGGCAATCTGGCGGCTAAATCAGCTTGGGCTTCCCCGCGCCTTTTGAAAGAGGCCAAGGCTTTTGTGGCTAAGCTGCACAGATCAAGCCTGCGTAGATCGGCGACCTCATGGGCCAAGCCACATTCGTTAAACACACCGCGCGCTTTGTCAGTATAGCCTAGGCCCAATGTTGGCACGCCCGATGACAAGGCCCCAATCGTTGCGTGCATGCGTGCGCCAGAGAACCAGTCCAGCCGCGCCAAGATCCATTTGAGTGCCATCGCATCGCGCTGCCCTTCAAGGACATGGATGCGGTCCTCTTTGATATCCGCCAAGCGGCGTTTAAGCTTATGCGCCGCCGCAAGATCGCTCTCTGGATCGCCCATTGGCCGATGCACATGCGAAATAAGAAGCAATTTGAGATTTGGATCGGACGTCAAAACTGCGCGCGCCATGGCCTCTAACTGATCCAGATGCGGCGCCGCTAAATCGAAATTCGAACGGGCTGCACCTGCCTGGTTGCATAGAAGGCCGGAGACATTCAGACCAACCAAGGGGGCCTCGCGCTCTTTTGTGAGCCAATCATGGAGCTTATGCGGCAAGCCCTGGGGCTGACGCATCGGCAGCGAAAAGGCGACATCCAGGCCCAACCGATGGCGGCGGGGATCGAAGTCACGACCAAGCGCGGTTTCAAGGAATTCAAAGCTTTGCGCATCCCTCACCCAGACAGCGGCGGCCTGGCGCAAGATGTCAACAGCTTTGGCTTTGTGATGAGGGTCACGAAAGGGCCCCAGCTTTTGCGGCAGCAAGATCAGCGGCACGCCGGATTTAAGCGCCAATTCTTTCGTGAGCACCATCGCGCGAAAACGCCGCGTGCCATAGATATCGGTAAAACTATCGCCCCCGGAAATATCAAATACGGCAGTGGATCGGGCGACAGCGCGTGCGGCGCCGCTGAAACCGCCGCCAAATCGCGCAAGTGAATGGGCAAGCCGCAGGCTATCGCCCCGCCAAATCCGGCGCGAATGGGTCAGCGGGACCAGATCGACAGCGGCATATCCCCAATCCGCGCGGCGCACGCCCCGGCCGTGATCGGCAACGGCGATGCGCGCCTCCCCGCGCGTACTCAATCCATGTACGACAGAATGACACAGCGCGGACACGCCTTGGTTTCCAGTGTTCGGTGCAGCATTTAAAAGAGTGATCATAGGTATATCTCGACTTGGTTCAGTCGGGATAAAGGAACGTATTCAGCTGATCTGCCTCTCGAATGTCCAAAACGCGGCGCAAAAGGTCACGCGGCCTATACGAAAGTATGGAGAGAGCGGTGCGGCCTAGAAAAGCCCCGCTTCTTTGGCAATCATCGCGGCTTGGGTGCGATTTTTGGCATCAAGCTTACGGCAGAGCGTTTTGACATGGAGTTTGATTGTCACCTCTTGCAAATCAAGCTCGCGCGCAATCTCTTTATTCGCAAGCCCTTGGCAAAGGCCCTTGAGCACTTGTAGCTCGCGTTCTGACAAAAGCTTCGCCAGCGGCTGATTGGCCGTTTCCTCTTCTGCATTTAAAAAATCCATCGGGATATAGGTTTCGCCCATAGCCATAAAACGCACAGCGTTCACGAGCGATTTTGCCGCCATCGTCTTTGGCAAAAACCCTATCGCGCCTTGGTTGATCGCATCTTGCGCCACCTCTTTCCGCGCAATCCCAGACATAATGGCGATGGGTCGCCCAGAGGAGGCATCTAGCGCCTTTTCCAACCCGGAAAGACCATTCATGCCAGGCATCGAGTAATCAAGCAGCACCAGATCATAGAGCCGTTCATCGCGCATTTTTGCGCAGGCCGCATCGAGTGAGCCGCATGTCTCAACCTCAAAACCACCTTGCGCCGTCAGAAAGGCGCTCAAGGTTTCTAGGACAAGGTCGTGATCATCTGCCAAAAGTAACCGCATGGGTCCAGCCTAGCATTCATTGATCGCCGTCGCCAGAGCGCGTGCAAGCTGTTTTAGGTCAACGGGTTTTGGCAAAATAGCCTGCACCTGTGGTCGGTTAAGGCGCGGGTCTGACAGACGCTTTACCAGCGCGGTCATGACGATCACAGGCAGGTTTGGCGCGGCGTCAAGCGCCAACGCGACCAAACCGCCCCCATTCAAGTGCGGCATGTTATAATCGGTCACGAGCGCCGACCAACCCTCGGGATCATCCGCAATCGCAGAAGCGGCATCGCGCGGGTCCTCGCAACAGGCAACCTCGGCGCCGAGCGCTTCCAAATAAGAGCTGACAACCTCACCAACGCGCGGATTATCATCGACAATCAGGATTGTTGCGCCCGACAGATCGCGGGTATCGGAGGCTTCGGGTCGGATTGCGCTATCTTTTGCCAAAGGCCAGTAAAGCGTAAAGACCGAGCCCCGTCCCGGTGCCGTTGTCACATCTATCCCGCCGCCCAGTGCGCGCAGTTGCAGAGCAGCGGTCGCGAGGCCCAGGCCTGTTCCCTGCCGCCCCTTGGTTGTGAAATAGGGCTCAAAGATGCGTGCGGCTGTTTCTCGTGTCATCCCGCTGCCCGTATCCGCTACGACAATCTGTGCGTAGCCAGACCCCGCAACCAATTCGCCGCTTTGTAAATCGCGGCTGCTTTCCGCATGATAGGTATCGGCAGTCAGGGAGACCGAACCCCCGTCGCTTCCGAACGCATCGCAAGCGTTGAGCACCAGATTGATAAGGATATGGATCAATGGGCCAGGCGTGCCTTGCAATGTCAGAAGCGGTATGTTGGAGGGCAGCGCCAGCGCCACATTTTCCGGCAAATTGGCTTTGACCAGCGCGGGAACTTCGGCAAGGGCATCAGCGACATCAAAGGCCCCCTCGACGCTTTCATCTGCGCCCAAATCGAGCAGCCGTGAGATGAGCGTTGTCGATCGCGTACCGGCGGCGGAGATGCGCTCTAGATGTGGCTGTACCTCTGGGGGGAGCTGTTCGACCATCCCGATCAGCGTCGCTGATCCGTTAATCGCGGCCAGAAGGTTGTTAAAGTCATGGGCGACTCCAGCAGTGAGCTGAGCGATGGCCTCCTGGCGTTGCAAGCGCAACAGCTCTTGGGTGAGCTCATGCTCGCGCGCTTCGGTTTCAAGCGTACCGGTCACATCGCGGATGACCAAGACCGCACCGCCATCCTCAAGCGGCGAGCCGATGATTTCATGCAGCTCAGACCGCGGACGGTCCACGCGATGCAAGGTTATCTCAAACGCCCCATCGGATGTGCTTTGCGGCACATTACGATAGACTTGCCGCCAGCCCTGCCCAATGGCCGCCTCTGCCGAGGCGAACCCGAGCAAGTTGACACCTGTAGAATTGAGATAGGTCAACCGGCCCTTCGCGTCTTCTATTGCGATCCCATCCGGGGCCGCCTCCATCGCGGCAAGGCGTTGTGAGAGCAGGGTTTGCGCATCTTTTAGCTCGGTCACGTCCGCCTGGGTCGCCACGAGGTTTTTTACGCGACCGCTCGCGTCACGCACTGGCGAAAGCGTCAACTCGTTCCAAAAAAGCTCTCCGGACTTTCGTTTGTTCCGCAGCAGAAACTTGCCACCCGTATTGGTCTCCACCGCCTGCCGTAGTCGACTGCGTTCCGGCGCATCAGGCGCCTCTGCGGCCAAAAACCGGCAGTTCGCGCCAACAGCTTCTGATGCAGAATACCCGGAGATGGTTTCAAAGGCTCGGTTGACATAGATCAAGGGTTGCTCGGGATCTGTGGCATCGGAAATAGCAAATCCGGATGACGAGCTTTCAATTGTCGCGGCCAAAAGCTCGTTCTGAGCCGCAATTTCGCTGCTTCTAAGGGCTTGCGCCGCAAGGCCCGAAAGCCGCGTGACAAGCCCCAAATCATCCCTGCGGAAGTACTGCCCACTTTCCCGAAATGTCAGCAAGCACAGCTCGGCATTGGCTGGCGCGACGATGAGCGCGCCGAATTGGCTGACATCAACCTCCCCTGACCACGCTCCGAGCATTGCGAGTTGGGAGACATTTCGGGCGCGGACGAAAGGGTCAAACGGGGCGGCAAGGCGCGCGCCAAGCAGGTCTGGAGCGTCACAGGCCCGAATACAAAGCAAGCCGGTTTCGTCGCGTTCTACGATGAGCGAAAGAACGGATCCTACTTTTTGCTTTAAAGAGACAAAGAGCGACGCCAGCGCATCGCCCGAGCTTGCAGCGCTTGTGAACGCCTCAAGGCAGTCGAGCAGCGCCTTAGTTTCTTCCAGGGTCCGCGCCTCGCGATCACGCAGAACCTGAAGTTCAAGCAGCGCCTCTCTTAGTCGTTCATCCTCTGCCATGGGCTCCCTTTAGAGCGTGTTTTGTTAAATTGCATTCAAATTCGCGGCCTCTTGGCTTTGCCGCGAACGCGAATTTGAATGCATTATGTTTGGGTTGAACAAAACACGCTCTAAGCGGCTTCTATTCGAAGACGATGCAGGAAATCATCAAGTTGCCATGGCGGTTACCCGCGTTCAAAAGCCGGCCTTGTTCTCCAAAGGTAAACGCCCCCAAAAAGGGCGCACCATCGAGCGCAGTATTGATGCCGTCAACGACATCTTCGAGCCGATCTTGGACCGAGAGCATGCAGCCCCCGCAATAGATCATCAGAGCCCCTGAGATCGGCTTGCCATCTAACCGGCCCGTTTTACGCGCAAGCGCAGCAACCCGTCCGGCCCGCTCGACTAAGCTTTTCTTGGTCCCGTTCATCAATGTAAGCTGCTCGCCTTCTGCGACATTGGCGAACAGATCCATAGCGCCTTGTTCATGGGCAACAGCCGGATGCGCAAGCAGATAGAACGGGACTTCGCCCACGCGGTCAATCTGCCGACCGAGCGGCCAAAGCGTGCTCTCTGACAAAATCGCTTGACTGCCGGGCTCCTCTAACGTGCTGGGCACCGCACCTTCTGTCCAATCAGAGTAGACTTTCATAGCAGGTTGTCCGTCTATCTCTAGGATCTGACGCCCTTCTGCTTTGGTGACAGTGCCGACTTTTGATGTTGGATAATAACCGCTCTGATACGCAAAAGAGAGGCGCGTTGAGGGAAACAGGACCGAGACCACGACACCTTCTGAGGTCGATGTCTGCTTGTCAAAGACACTCCAGTCGCCTGATATGGAATTATCCGCCGCGCTGCCTCCGATAATAGGGATATCTGGGCCAACGACTGTCTCAATCCCGGTAATCACGTCCTCTTCTGCGCCGGGCGTTGCTGAGACCCAGATCAGGTCAGGCTGCTCACCCACACGATCAGCAGCCTCCAAAGCCCGCTGTGTTGCATGTGCTGCCGCCGTGCGCGCGCCAGCTTCAAAGCTCTCAGCCGCAGTTCCATATGCGCCTGCGGGATCACGGATTGCAAATGCCGCGACGCCTTCGGTGGTGCCAGTATTGCACATGGCGCCGAGACAAGAGGTTGCACCATGGAGAGCCGCGCTTGGAAAACCAGAGCACATGTCTTGGGCAACCTCTACGTGGTTCAAATGGATGCAAATAAGATCATACGGTGCTGGGCCTAAGGCGGATTGAAGCTCACCTAAGGATGCGCCGCTCTTTACGGTGATTTCCATACTGCCCTCCGGGTCTATGTTGCTTCGATAAGTCAGAAAATTGCGTATAGCCAGTCGCTCATAAGACTAACCCCCTATCCTTTCGTATATAAGGTCCCACCCGATTTAGAAGCCCAGACGAGTGCAGAGCTTTTTTTATCCTGCCATATACCTGCCAACAAAGACAGCTTGACGGGGCTTATGACCTGCCCCGGGGCTCCCGCGTTTATAACGAGAGTTTGTGGGTTTGGGTTTCATAGTCCTGGTTATCAGTTTGTGATCCTGCCCTTGTTTTGGGCAAAGGCGCAGGCCCCCCACTTGATCTCGCGGCTCTAGTCGGCGCTTTCGCTGTCGTCCTCGCTGCGGGCGCCGGGTTAGAAGCTTTGAGGGTCGCCGCCGCTGCTCTCTTCCGCCAAAAACTGGATGCGCTCAAGATAGAGGTCAAGGTAGGGCTCGAGCTGGATGACATCATTCTCGATCACGCGGTCCCGCATGTTCATGTCCGCAAAAATGCCGTCCGGGGTTTGAAAACCGATCATTCAGAACGGTTGCTGCCACTGTTAGGCGTGTCTCACGACGCCGCCAAACAGTTGGCCGCCATGAAGGGTTGGGGTGAAGGATTTCAACATCGTTGTTGCACAGCTTGAGGGCGCTGTCGGCGACTCGTTGCACGACATGATTGCCGAACTCAACGAAAAGGTTCCTGCCGCGGCCGACTATTCGAGATCGCTTATATCGGCGACGTCCTGTGCTCAAGCTTGCGCACCCGTCGCTGTCCTGACTGACCATCATCTGGGCCTGATCCGAGTATTTGGGTCAAACTGCGGAGGCAGTAATGGACAACTAGATCAAGCATCTGTCCTGTATTGCGCAACGCAGCAGCCCACAGGCAATCTAGAAAAACAGCGTCAGCCCTATCATGGATGTTATCAGAAACAAGATGGTCAT
>CAYWNJ010000009.1:0-16294 GCA_964459535.1 uncultured Rhodobacterales bacterium | reverse complement strand
GGCAGGGTCCACCTCTCGCAACCAGTCGTGGCAGGCCTCTCGTTCGGCAGAGGCTTCTGCGCCAAACCATCGTTCGAGCGTTGGGATGGGATTGGATCGTTGGACGCCGTCCAAGAGCGACGCGCGCGCTTGAACCGCACGCTTGGCCTCTGCGCTGCGTTTGAAAATGGCGTTCAAGGTCGCAACGCCGCGCACGCGCTCTGCAAAGCGCGTCGCCAGATCCAACGCGATCATGGCCCCCATGGAGTGGCCAATGACCAGCGTTGGCGCCGTTAAGCCCGCAGCAACCGCCTCCGTATAATCGGACAAGGATTGCGCGCCTATCGGCATCGGGCTTTGGCCATGTCCTGGTAGATCAACGGCGATTGTTCTGAACTCTGCCGAAAGAGCCTCAATCTGTCGCGACCATGCTTCGGCCCGCAGACCGACGCCATGAAGCAAAAGCAGTCGCGGTCCTGCGCCCGCGTCGATGGCGGCGAGGCCGCCAAAGTCAGACCGCGGCTGGGTTGTCCAGGTCATGGCCAAGATCTTTCAGATCCTGATAACGATCCCCGATGCGGTGATGGGGGCGGCCCCCGGTCGCAGCACCAAGCACAACGACAATCTCGTCATTGCGCGGCGCGTCTGGGATCGCAAACTGAATGGTCAGGTAGTGAGAGCGCCGCCCCGCATCGTTCTTGTCCATCAGCGGCACCATGATCGGTGCGTTGGCTGGCCCGCGCGTGTTGGTAAAGGCCAGATAGGATTTCGCACCCACCGCCTCTCGGTAGAAATTCCCAAAGCGCAGCGTATGGATCAGGCCAGAGGCATGCTCGACCTCGCCATCAAGACCCACGACTGCCGCCTTGCCATAGGCTTCGATGGCCGCACCGTCTCCGGCGAGCTTAATCATCCGATCCGTTAACGCGGCCCCAAGCTTTGGCCCATAGGCTTGGATTTCCGGCTTAAGATCTTCGACAAAACGCCCGGCCCAGGGGTTATGCACTACGGCGGCGACGGCGAACATGCGCCAGGGCGTCGAGGCGGCGCGAAAGCCTTCGATCAAGACTTCCTCGTCATAAGTCACAATCTTTCGGATCTGCGGGTGCATATCAGCGTTCCAACGGCATTCTAACAGACTAAGATATCCCCAGTCGCCGTAAGGCGGGTGAGGACGACTTGGCTAACACTGATGAGTAATCGGAAGAGCAGGCTTTGACCAGATAGGAAGCATATGGGCGGCGCAATAAAGCGTATCGCATCGCGCCCTTTCATATATCGCAAAAGGCGCTTATGAGGAGGCTAAGCGTCTGCTCTATTTCGGTTTATGGCCACAGCTCACAGATCCATGTGGAAGACACAGATCCAAGCCTTCTCTAACGCTTTCAAAGGGGGCTGGGCCCTGCTGCGCAAGCAAGGGCCAAGTGCCATTCAATTCTGGTTCATCGCGCTTGCGATTGGCATTGCCGCAGGCTTTGCAGCCTTGCTGTTCCGCAAAGGCATTGAGAGCTTGCAATCCTGGCTCTACGGGACGGATCACCCGGAATTCATCCATAGCTTTGCCGAAGGGCTGCCCTGGTACATGATCCTCTGCATTCCCATTGTTGGAGGGTTACTCGTCGGGCTGATTCTCCACAATTTCACGCGGGACGGACGTGTCCGCTCGGTTGCAGACGTGATCGAAGGGGCCGCGCTGCGAGAGGGGCGGGTGGAAACGCGCGCGGGTCTTGCCTCGGCTCTGGCGTCGATGATTACGCTCAGTTCCGGCGGCTCATCCGGGCGCGAAGGGCCGGTGGTTCACCTCGCGGGCGTCATTTCAACCAAAGTCTGCCGCTGGATTCATGCCGACGGCATAACCGGGCGCGACCTTTTGGGATGCGCGGTCGCCGCAGCGGTCTCGGCCAGCTTTAACGCGCCAATCGCAGGCGCACTTTTCGCGCTCGAGGTCGTGCTGAGGCATTTCGCGGTCCATGCCTTCGCGCCAATTGTCATCGCATCGGTTGCGGGCACAGTGATCAATCGCCTGGAGTTTGGCGGTGTGACCGAGTTTGTTCTGCCCACCGCCAACCAACTCGATTTTTACCAAGAGCTACCCGCCTTTCTGATCTTGGGCCTCATGAGCGGTCTGGTTGCGGTCGTGCTCATGCGCGCCATTTTCTGGGCGGATGATCTGGGAACAGAGTTCCAAAATTGGACTGGCCTGCCCCGGTGGCTGAGACCTGCCTTTGCCGGCGCGATGCTGGGTGGGATTGCAATCTGGTATCCTCATATCATTGGCGTCGGGTACGAGACGACATCCCGCGCGCTAACCGGATCACTTATACTGCATGAGGCGGTGGTTTTCGTTGGCATCAAAGTCGCGGCGGTCGCGATAACCATGGCGGGGCGTATGGGGGGCGGGGTTTTCTCTCCATCGTTGATGATTGGCGCACTCTTTGGCTTGGCCTTTGGACTGGTCGCAACCAGCATCTTTCCGGATGTTTCGGGGTCCGTCACGCTTTATGCGCTGGCGGGTATGGGCGCGGTGGCGGCGGCGGTGCTGGGTGCGCCAATCTCGACAACGCTGATTGTGTTTGAGCTTACCGGCGACTGGCAAACGGGCCTTGCGGTTATGGTCGCTGTCTCGCTTTCGACGGCGTTGAGCTCAAAGCTGGTGGATCGGTCATTCTTTCTGACGCAGCTTGAGCGCCGGGATGTTCACCTTGCGGCGGGGCCTCAGGCCTATTTGCTGGCGATGTTTCGTGCCGGGCAAGTGATGCGTCCGATGGATCATCGGCGTGCAGCCTCTGAAGACGCCTGCTGGGAGATGATCGGCGCTGGGGTTTATATCGACGCAACCGCAACGCTAGAGGTGGCGATGCCGATATTTGAGCAATCATCCGAGCCCTTCATCCCGGTTGTAACTCTCAGCGGAGAGGGGGCAGCGCCAGAGCTGCAAGGGGCGCTCTTTTATGTCGATGCGCTGAAGTCTTATAATCGTGCACTTGCCGCAACTGCGGCGGAAGAGCATTCCTAGGGGATCCGGCCTTATAGCCTGATGACCAAATTTTGATATCAATCTTCAGCGATCTCCGCTTTGCTCAAGCCGACCGAGGGTGGCGCGGGACGCGCCGCCCGTGGGGGCGGTCGGCGCGTCGCCATCCTGCGGATGGCTGGGGGCTAAGCGGAACTGAAATCAAAGTTAAGTCGTTAGGCCACAGCAATGCGCACCGGAACTAAACCGGCACAAAGAAAAAGGCCCACGACAAAGCGCGGGCCTTTCTGCTGAGAAAATGGCGCGATCAGTCGTCCCGTTTCTCTTCCCTTTTGATCTCTTCGCCGGTCTCTTGGTCCACCATTTTCATGGCCAGACGCACCTTGCCGCGATCATCAAACCCAAGCAGTTTGACTTTGACCTCTTGCCCTTCTTTGAGCACATCCGATGGATGGTTCAGACGGCGGTTCTCGATCTGAGAGACATGGACGAGACCATCGCGCTTGCCAAAGAAGTTCACAAAAGCACCGAAGTCGACAATCTTGACCACAGTTCCGGTATAGATCGCCCCCTCCTCTGGCTCTGCGACGATCGAGTGGATCATCTCATACGCCTTCTTAATGGCCTCGCCGTTCGGGCTTGCGATCTTGATCACGCCGTCATCGTTGATGTCGACCTTCGCACCAGAGGTTTCGACAATCTCGCGAATAACCTTACCGCCCGAGCCGATGACTTCGCGGATTTTATCCGTTGGAACCGTCATTGTCTCAATCCGAGGCGCATGGACCGAGAAGTCGCCCGCTTCGGTCAAGGCTTTGCTCATCTCACCCAAGATGTGGAGGCGACCCGCCTTGGCCTGAGCCAGAGCCTTCTCCATAATCTCAGGCGTGATGCCCGCAACTTTGATATCCATCTGAAGCGAGGTAATGCCACTCTCAGTGCCCGCGACTTTAAAGTCCATATCGCCAAGATGGTCCTCATCTCCCAGGATATCGGTCAGCACCGCGTAAGAGCCGTCCTCTTCCAGCACCAGCCCCATCGCAACACCCGCGACAGGTGCTTTGAGCGGAACGCCCGCATCCATCATCGACAGAGAGCCCCCGCAGACCGACGCCATCGAGGATGAGCCATTCGATTCCGTAATCTCAGAGACAACGCGGACCGTGTAAGGAAAGTCCGTCGGCGCAGGCAACACCGCTTGCAATGCCCGCCACGCCAGCTTGCCATGGCCAATCTCGCGCCGACCCGGAGGGCCCACGCGCCCAGCCTCACCCACCGAATAAGGCGGGAAGTTATAGTGCAGCAGGAAGTTGGATCTAAAGTTACCGTGCAGCGAGTCGATCATCTGTTCGTCATCGCCGGTCCCGAGGGTTGTTACCACCAGACCTTGGGTCTCGCCCCGCGTGAACAACGCAGAGCCATGGGTTCTTGGCAACATGCCGGTTTCGCATTCAATCGCGCGAACAGTGTCCAGGGCTCGGCCATCAATCCGCTTGCCGTCTTTGACAACCGCGCCACGCAGAATAGCCGATTCCAGCTTTTTCAGGGCCGAGCCAAGATTCGCATCTTGCTGCTGCTCTTCGTCCAGCGCTTCGATAATCGCGGTTTTCGCGGCGGAGACAGCGCTTGTGCGTTGCTGCTTGTCCAGAATGGCATAAGCGTCGCGCATCTGCGCCTCGCCCGCCGCTTTGACCGCTGCGTAAAGCTCGGAATAATCGGGGGGTTGGAAATCAAAAGGCTCTTTCGCGGCATCTTCGGCCAAGCTGATGATCAGGTCGATCACAGGTTGGATTTGCGCATGGGCAAAGGTAACTGCCCCCAGCATTTCCGCTTCGGTCAGCTCATAGGCTTCGGACTCGACCATCATCACCGCGTCTTTGGTGCCCGCAACAACCAAATCAAGGCGCTGTTCGGGGTTGAGCCTGAGGTCTTGCATATCGTCGACGGTTGGGTTCAGCACATATTCCCCATCCTCAAAGCCGACGCGCGCACCGGCGATGGGCCCCATAAAGGGCGCACCAGAGATGGTGAGCGCGGCAGAGGCGGCAATCATCGCGACAATGTCGGGATCGTTGACCAGGTCATGCGACAGAACCGTACACATCACCAGCACTTCGTGCTTAAAGCCCGGCACAAAGAGCGGACGAATAGGCCGGTCAATCAGACGCGCGGTCAGAGTTTCTTTTTCCGTCGGACGTGCTTCGCGCTTAAAAAAACCGCCTGGCACTTTGCCGGCGGCGTAGTATTTCTCTTGGTAGTGAACAGTGAGCGGGAAGAAATCCTGGCCCGGTTTGGGCTCTTTCGCAAAGGTCACATTCGCCATGACCGAGGTTTCGCCGAGCGTGGCAATCACGGATCCATCCGCCTGCCGCGCGACCTTGCCTGTCTCTAAGGTGAGCGTCTCTTCGCCCCACTGCATTGATTTTGTTGTTACGTTGAACATCTACATTTCCTAAATTGGCCATCCATGGGCCATTGCCTAGGGGCCCCATTGCCCCTGACCCCGATATCTTTTCTTCTAGGCGCTGGGGTCCGGGCGCCCATCTCAGATTTCGGGGCCTTACAAGGTTTTGATCAAACTGGAAAGGCGTTACAGCGCCGCGATCAAATGTTTGTGCCCGGCCAACGCTTGCAGCCTTTCGTTGCTTGGCCTACGGGTAGCTCAGACCCTCTGATTGCAAAGGATCGCGCAGATGAGCGAGAGCACAACATACGGTTTTGACACCCTGCAAATTCACGCCGGAGCCCGCCCGGATCCTGCTACCGGTGCGCGGCAAACGCCGATCTATCAATCAACGGCCTATGTCTTTCGCGACGCCGAGCACGCGGCGGCGCTCTTTAACCTGCAAGAGGTTGGCTATATCTACTCCCGTCTGACCAATCCCACGGTCGCGGTCTTGCAAGAGCGTGTGGCAACCTTGGAAGGCGGCGCGGGCGCCGTTTGCTGCTCGTCAGGTCACGCAGCGCAGATTATGGCGCTGTTTCCGCTGATGGCGCCGGGTTTGAATGTTGTGGTGTCGACGCGGCTTTATGGCGGTACGGTCACCCAATTCAGCCAAACCATTAAGCGGTTCGGGTGGGAGGCGAAGTTCGTTGATTTTGACGATCTTGACGCGGTGCAGGCGGCCTGTGACGACAATACACGCGCCCTCTTTTGCGAGTCGATTGCCAATCCGGGCGGCTATATTACCGACCTTGATGCTATCGCCGGGATTGCTGACAAAGCGGGCGTGCCGCTGATCGTTGATAACACCTCGGCAACCCCCTTCCTGTGTCGCCCAATTGAGCATGGGGCCACGTTGGTCGTGCATTCGACCACCAAGTATCTTACCGGCAACGGCACGGTGACGGGTGGCTGCGTGGTGGATAGCGGAACCTTCGACTGGTCGGCCTCAGATAAATTCCCCTCACTCAGCCAGCCTGAGCCTGCCTATCACGGGCTAAAATTTCACGAGACCTTCGGCGCGCTTGCCTTCACCTTCCACGGTATTGCCATTGGCCTGCGCGATCTGGGCATGACCATGAATCCGCAGGCGGCGCACTACACGCTCATGGGGATTGAAACGCTAAGCTTGCGGATGGAGCGTCACGTTCAGAACGCAAAGCGCATTGCGGAATGGCTCGAACAAGATGAGCGCGTTGACTATGTGACCTATGCTGGCCTGAAATCCTCGCCCTATTTTAAGCGTGTCGCCAAGATTTGCCCGCGCGGGGCTGGGGGGCTGTTCACCTTTGCCGTAAAGGGCGGCTATGACGCATGTGTCAAGCTGGTGAACGCGTTGGAGATCTTTAGTCATGTGGCAAATCTCGGGGATGCACGCTCGCTCATCATCCACTCGGCCTCGACGACGCATCGTCAGCTCACGGCAGAGCAGCAACGCGCCGCAGGTGCCGCGCCCGAGGTCGTGCGGGTCTCGATTGGGATTGAGGATGCGGATGACCTGATCGCGGATCTCGATCAAGCGCTGAGCAAAGCGGCGTCTTAGCCGGCGTCAGCGAACCCTGACGCCGACTACCTTAAACCTGAGGCACCCGGCGGTCATTCGGATAGCGCCGTTCCGAGGGGAGGCGCAATCGCGCCGCCCCGTCAAACCGTAGGTTTGCCTCCGGCAAAACGGGGGCGGAACGGCGCGGCGCAACAGTGCCTGTTGCGCGGGACAGAAGTTCGAGGCGATGTGCGTCAGGTTTAAGGTCGGACACTTTAAATGGACCAAGCCTTAGTTAATCGCGTAAACAGCAGCAATCTGCACTGAGACCGCAATCTCACCTGCCGCGATGGGCAGCTCAGCGGAGGAGCGCTCCGCCGCGAAACCAAACGCCCTTGGGCCTGGTTGCACCGAGGCAGGCTCGGTGATCGAAAGAACCGGGCCCAAATCGACGCCTGCAGCCTTTGCAATCTGCTGCGCGCGGCGATTTGCATCGCGCACTGCGGCGGCTCTTGCCTCGGCCTCAAGGGTGGCGCGGTCTTGAAGCATAAAGCGCAGGCCGCCAAACTCGGTCGCGCCGTTTTCAACCACAGTATCAAGCAGTTTTCCCAGCAAACTCAGATCGCGAAGCGCGATGCTAAGCGCTGAGCGCGCCGCGTATCCGGTAAGGCGGCGCGGCTCCCCGGTTTGCCGATTTTGGTCCCAAATCGGTGACAGGCTGATCTGCCGGGTTTGGATGTCACGCTCCGCGATTCCAAGCGCGGCGAGATCGGAAAGAATCGCCTGGGTTCTCGCAGCGACCTGCCCAACGGCCTCCGTCGCCCGCACCGCACTAGCGCCAACGCTAACGGATAACGCCGCCATATCAGGCGTCGCGGCGACCTCCCCGACGCCGATGACCGAGATGACGCGATCCTGCGCGATACCTTCTGATACGGTTGCCAGACCAAAGGTGAGCAGGGTCAGAACGAATTTTAGACATCTTATCAATATCGCCATTTGGGCCTCATAGTCCTTAGAGTAGTCGGGGTAAGCGCGTTGACCATCGCTATACCGATGGCGGTTTCCAGAAAGTCACAGTTTGGATTTGCATCGGCGGCGCCCTGCTTTATTCTGATGAACTATCCAGAATTTGTGATATACAATGATGGCTGTATAGTGAAGATTTGACATGAAGCCAACGTTCGCATTGTTCCTGTTGCCCGAGGGCGTCAGCCTCGCGTTTCGCGCCCAAGATCACTGGGCGCTGGTTGGATCGGTGTCTTTTGGCTCGGCAGATATGGCCGATGCGCTGGCGCATCTGCGGGCCGAGGCGTTTCGACTTTCGTCAGAGCCGCCGCGCTCAAAATTGGTGATTCCCAATGAGCAGGTAAAATATCTGAGCATTGAAACCGGCGATATATCCGCTAACGCGCGCCGAGAGGCCGCCTGCGCGGCACTTGATGGCTCAACGCCCTATGACATTAGCGAATTAGCGTTTGATATCTGTGCGGAGGGGGATCGCACCCACGTCGCCGCCGTCGCTCAAGAAACATTGGCTGAAGCCGAGGCTTTTGCCACTGCGCATGGGTTTGAACCCGTTAGCTTTGTCGCAGCACCAGGCGATGTTGGGTTCCTGGGAGAGCCATTCTTTGGGCTCACCGCACGCGCCGCCACTCTGCTTGAGCCCGGCACCCAGATCGACCGCGATGGAGAGCCTTGCGTTATTGCCGCCGCTCCGCAAGCCAGCGTGGGTGCGGCTGAGGCGCAGGATGAGTCACCTGTCCAGCCCGCAAGCGCACCCGCTGCTATAGATACCGGATCAACACAGGATGGAAAAAACCTAACTGCTGAGCACGCGGCGCTGCTAACTGCGCGGCGCGGCCCCGTCCTGATGGCCTCGCGGACAGAACAACAGGTGATTGCAACACCGCGCTGGAAGGTGCTTGGCGGGGCGCTCGCGGCGGTCTTTCTAATCGGCGTTGTTGGCTTCGCTGCATGGACTTTCGGTTGGAATGAGTTGGAAGAGGCGCAGGCGCCATCGGAGGCACCGCAGTTGGCGTCTATCCCGGAGGAAACAATCCCCGTAGAGAGCGATGAGGGCCGACTTGAGCCGCAAGAAGGGACCTCTGAGGCGGCAAACGCCGTGCCGCCGCAGACAGAAGAGCCGCTACAAGATCAAAACCTTGCATCCTTGGACCCTGAATTGACGGATGAAGATGCGGCCGTCTTGGACGCGTTGCAAGATCCGCTCGCCATCTCGGACGAGACGTTGCCCGCGAATACGCAGGCGGCGGCAGAGGCGCGCTATGCCGTGACTGGCATTTGGCCACTCGCCCCAGAGGTCCCGCGCGCCGGACCGCTAATTGATATCAGCACGCTGTATGTGACGTCTGTTGCGACCCAAAGCCCTTCGCAAGACGCGGTTATCCTGCCCGTATTTGCAAGCCTTGATACGGACCAACCGCTTAGCCCGCGGACCTCGCCAGCGCCGGCCGGGACGCTGTTTTCCCGTGACGACACTGGACGTGTGGAACCGACCGAGGAGGGCGCGATTACGCCCGGTGGGTATACAGTCTTCGCCGGACGCCCGCCGGTTGAACCGCCAAACTATCCGCAGAAATCGGGGGGGGCATCGCCCTCTGATGCAGAGCTAAGTCGCCTTGCCGCATTTAGGCCTAAGGTACGACCGACGGATCAGGTCGAGCCATCGGATCGGGTAGCGTTTAACGGTCTAACGCGCTCTGAATTGGCGGAATGGCGCCCTCGCGCGCGGCCAGAGACGATCAGCGCAGCTTTTGAAGCGACTGAGAGTGTGAGCCTTGCCTCGGTTCGGCCTAGCCTGCGTCCCCGAGCGCTTTCAAGAACCACAGCCACGACAAGCGATGAAACCGCGCGCAGCGTTGCGGCAGCCGTTGCGCCAACAATCCCTTCCTCGGCGAGTGTCGCGCGAGAGGCCACGTTACGCAATGTTTTGAACCTGCGGCGTGTGAATTTGATTGGCGTATATGGCACCGCATCTGCGCGGAGGGCGCTGATTCGGCTTGAAAACGGACAGTACAAGAAAGTTAAGGTTGGTGATACAATCGACGGTGGGCGCATCTCAGCGATTGGTGAAAGCGAGCTGCGCTATCTCAAAGGCGGGCGCAATTTGGTTTTGACCATGCCGCAAGGATAGCCGGGGCTGGGACGCGCGCTGGTTTGATCAGAGAGCTTAGCCCCAGATAACCTCTGCCTAATGTTCGTCGTGCAAAACTGCACAGACTAGCTTTACTGATACATGCTGTTTTGTTGCGGTGCGTCCTTGTGACCCCGTGTACATGGTCAACTTGTGATAGACTTGATCAGACTCGACGGCCAGTCGCCGATATAACAAGGAGTGCGCAATGGAGGGATTCCTCTACCAAGCATCAATCTATCTAGCCGCAGCAGTCGTCGCGGTCCCCATCGCGGCGCGACTTGGTCTAGGATCAGTGCTTGGGTATCTCGCTGCGGGCATCCTTATCGGCCCGGTATTCGGATTGGTCGGCGCCGAGACTGAAGACCTTCAACATTTTGCCGAATTTGGCGTGGTGATGATGCTATTTCTCATCGGGCTTGAGCTGGAACCCCGCGCCCTTTGGGATATGCGGCACAAGCTGATCGGAATGGGCGGGCTGCAAATCCTGCTGAGTACGGCAGCCCTAACCGGCGTTGCGCTCGCGTATAAACAGCCCCCCGGCGCGGCATTGGCGATTGGGATGATCTTGGCGCTCAGCTCAACGGCAATTGTCCTCCAAACGTTGTCCGAGAAAGGGTTAATGCAGACCAATGGGGGGCGATCTGTGTTCTCTGTTCTGCTGACACAAGACATCGCCGTGATCCCGATGTTGGCCTTTTTGCCACTCATCGTCGTTGCGATGCCCATGCAGATCGCGCCGGACGGCTCTATCCATCGCGACACCGCGCATGGCCATGACGCGGCGCATGGCGCGACAATGAGCTTGGTTGATGGGCTTCCGGCGTGGGGTGTCACCCTTATCACAATTGGCGCCATCGCGGCGGTTATTCTCGGCGGGATCTTCCTGGCTCGGCCTCTGTTCCGCTTTATTCACGCGGCGAAGTTGCGTGAAATGTATACGGCTTTGGCGCTGCTCATCGTCGTCGGTATCTCATTTTTGATGATGCTTGTCGGACTTTCACCGGCTCTGGGCGCTTTCCTCGCGGGCGTCGTGCTCGCAAGTTCCGAATTTCGTCACGAGCTTGAATCGGACCTAGAGCCCTTCAAAGGGCTCCTGCTCGGCCTCTTTTTCATCACTGTTGGCGCGGGGATAAACTTTGAGCTGCTGTTCAGCAATGTTTACGCCATCATCGCCATGGCGTTACTCGTCATCTTGGTCAAAGGGGCAATCCTCTGGATCCTTGGCTATATGTTTGGGCTCAAAGGGCGGCATCAATGGCTTTTTGCGCTAAGCCTTGCCCAAGCTGGTGAGTTTGGTTTTGTCCTGACAGCGTTTTCGGTCAGCCAAGGCGTGATTGCGGGGGAGGCGGCGGAGACGCTGCTGCTCGTGATTGCGCTGTCGATGCTGATCACGCCGCTGCTCTTTATCCTTTATGATCTGATCGCTGGTCGCTTGGCGGACACTGCCGCTGCGCCCGAGCCGGACGAGATAGATGCGAGCGGTCCGGTGATCATCGCAGGTATTGGCCGTTTCGGTCAAATCGTGAACCGGCTTGTGCGTGCGTCTGGTTTTGACACGGTTGTGCTTGATCACGATATGGAGACCATCCAACTCATGCGCCGCTTTGGCTTTCGCGGATTTCTCGGGGACCCGACCCGCGCAGATATTCTTCAAGCGGCGGGCTTGGACGAGGCGCGTGTCTTGGTCGTCGCGATGGACGATCCGAATGCAGCGGTGATGGTAACCTCGCACGCACGCAAGCGCCGCCCAGACTTGCATATCATCGCGCGCGCCTATGACCGAAACCATGTCTATCGCCTATATCGCGCAGGGGCGAACGATATTGTCAGAGAGATGTTTGACAGCTCTCTCCGCGCGGGGCGCTATGCCCTTGAAAATGTTGGCCTGACGGAATTCGAAGCCGCGGAGGCCGAGCGCGTCTTTTATCACCACGACCGCGATACCGTGCAGCAGCTTGCCGAAGTATGGGATCCAGCGATACCTGCCAGCCGAAACAGCGCCTATGTCGAACGTGCGAAGGCGCTGCAAAAAGAGCTTGAAACCGCCCTGATGAGCCGCAGCGCAGAGATTACAAATCCCTAAAGTCGCTTGCACGCTGGACTTGCAGAACGCGCATCTCTACCGTGAAGTAAAAACCATTTCCGGGTAGGGGTGTGCCAACATGATCCACCTTAGAGGTCACTATGACGGGAATGCATCCGCATTATTTTGGATCTGTGTACGCACATCGCTTTTGTCGATGATCACTCTAGGTATCTATTGGTTTTGGGGTTTGGTGCGTATTCGAAGGTACTTTTGGGCCGCCTCCGCGCTTGGTCAAGATCGTTTCAGATACACCGGAACCGGGCTTGAAAAAATCCTAGGATTTATCATCGCGTTGGTAAGCCTGTCCCTATTTTTCGGCCTTTTGAACCTCGTCCTAATGTTCGTGTATCCCGATGTTTTTGAGGAACAAGGCAGCCCGGAAGGGACGCTGGCTACATCCGTCTTTGTAATTGCCAACGCTTTGGCTTTCTATTTTTGGATTAATTTTGCGATCTATAGCGCCTATCGATACAAGCTCACTCGGACCTCTTGGCGGGGCAGACATTTTGGGGTTGAGCAAGGCGCCTTTGGTTACGCCTTTCGCGCTTTACTCCTTTTATTTGCAACCATTGCCAGCTTGGGCCTTTTGGCACCGCTACAGACCTTTTTTCTTCGACGCTACATGGTGAATCGAACCTGGTATGGCACTGCGAAATTTCAGCAAGGTGGAAATTGGTGGGCGCTTTATCCCGGGCTTAAACATATCCTATTCGCACTTTTAGCGACTTTTTTGGCTGGCTTCATCACTGCTATTGGCGAAAACGCGGGTTTGGGCCTGGTTGAATTTTTGGAGATAGCGGCTAGGGCTATTCTGACGTTCTGGTTGATAGCCGGTGTGTTTTACTATTATCTATATACATTCAATTACATGACACGGCAGCAAACCCTCGACGGGATAATAACGTTTGACATAAACATTAGCCTCGCACGTATCATATTGATTATCTTTGTCGGCCTGCTGGTACTCTTAGGTATAACCTTGGTTTATGCAGCTCTTTACGTTGCAATTGTTGATTTGACCGTTGGGATCGAATTCGCAATGCAATTTATCGCCACAATAAATAACCCGGAGGAGGCTATTTTTGTACCAAGATCTTTTCGTTTCTTGCCTGCTATAACTGGATTTATTTCACTCTTTATCCTAACGATCTTCTATTTCATTGTCGTCAGAGGCATGCTGCTTGTCGCGATAAATGAGCGCATTATAGCGCATATCGTGCAAAGTATAACATTGGTGAACGCGCCACATCTTAATCAAATCGGCGGGCGCGGCGACGAACTTGACACCGACGGAGAGGGTTTTGCCACCGCGCTTGGCACAGATTCTATCACATAGGGTATCGTGCATTCCAACGTCCCAATGCCCAGCTTTCGGCAAAGCCGAGTGAGTGTAGAAATTTGGTTGACGCGGTAGTTGATCACTATTCAATATTCTCGGCGCGTCCGACACGTAGATTCTTAAGGAAAAACATGACCAAAGAGCAATTACCGGGTAGCAGTTATCTTCCGAATGAAGTCACGCCAGAGACACCGGTTGAGGTGAATGCTGCTAAAATTGCCCGAGAGATGGAGCCTCAGGTGGCCGGTCTCAAACCCCAAGACGTGCTGCATGCGGATAAGGTCTTTGTAGTTGGACAGATCGGCTATGACTTTGGCACCGAGGCGCGGCTTGATTACTTTACCCAGGTTATGGGGGGGAAGGCGAGCCATCCGTTCGATCCCGTTCATATGGCAACGCATTTGCTTGAGGGAGATAATATTGAGCAATCCAATGCGATGACTTGGACACTGAAGATTGATGGAATCCCAGTTTACGCAATTGAGCCGGAAAATCAGTTTGTCGTTTTGCAATACCAACAGCTGGTTAACTTTCTCTACGATCAAGAGAAGAACGGTGTTGAGCGGATCTCGATCGCTGGCACGGTAATTGGCGAGACGCGGCTATTTAACGGCCAGATTGTTCCAACAATCGCTCCTGTCCTTCGCGGAATGTTCAATTGGCGATCCCGTGATCTAGCGACTGCTGTGATGTCGGCTGCAAGTGTTCGAGACATTGGGACACAAGGGTCGAAAAGCAACAACCTGCCGGATGTGGCATCTTCACAGTCGCAATCCGAGGCGATCAAAAGTTTTCTCGACCGTGTCTATTACGAGTTGCGGAACCGCGGTAGTTCGTCATCAGAGCGCGCTTTGAACTACGCCGCAACCAACGCCTATCAAATGAGTGAAGTTTTTTGCGATGCGCTGGAACAGAATCTTTTTCTTAACAAGATAAGCGCTGTTGAAAGCCCCGTTTCGAGACCTGACTCTGACTGTTGGGATGTGGTTCTCGAATTCTTTAATCCCAAAGAACGCCTGACATCTGCGCGCAAACTTTACCGCTATACGATCGACGTGAGTGACATCATGCCGGTGACCGTCGGAGAGTTGCGCAGTTGGCACGCGTATTGACGCCAGCTGCGGGAGACATAGTGAAACGAAAGTCGAAGCCTGTTATACATTCCCCCTAAGGGCGCGGAAAGCATGAGAGAGAACAATGAACAGACCTGACACATTCTTTAACTTTGCCGACCTCGGCGAAGGGATTGCGCGAAGTCTTGCGGAAGGGATTGAGACACGGGTTTTCCCCGGAGATCAGGCAATGCTCTCGGTTGTAAGTTTTGAGCCGGATAGCGTGGGATCAATCCACGCGCATCCAGAGGAACAATGGGGTGTTCTTTTAGAGGGCAGCGGGACGCGCATTCAAGACGGTGTTGAAGTGCCGGTTGGGACAGGGGATTTTTGGCGCACGCCGGGAAATATCGCGCATGGTTTCCGTGCCGGTCCTGATGGCGCGAAAGTGTTGGATATTTTTGCGCCACCGCGCGAGGCCTATCGCAAAGCTGGATCAGGCTTTGAAACTTCTTGAGCTTGATTGTGTAACGGCGCGAGGCGCTACTTTTAGTCAGACCCTAGAACGCACGCCCCTAAACCTGAGGCTCCCAGCAGAAACCCGGGGCGAGAGGCATCAGGTTTAAGGTGGGCGCTTTGGCCATACCCTCACATATCCCCCAGTACGCCATCACAACGCGCACAAACAAGGCTGTGAGAATGCGCGCCCACGTCGGGCAGAACTTTCCAGCAACGCGCGCATTTAGCACCACTTGCCAACGCAAACTGGACTGCCACACCCTCTACCTCCGGCAGAGAAAAGGCGCCCTTAGGCGCAGGCTCTCCGGTCACGGTGATCTGAGACGTGATGCAGATATCGGCGAATGAAACACCGTCAAGCGCCGCACGCAGGTCGGCATCTGCCACATAAACCACCGGCGCGGCCTCAAGCGAGGCACCAATCACCTTATTGGTTCTTTGCACCTCAAGCGCCGCAGTCACGACGCGCCGGACGGATCGAATTTGCGCCCATTTTTCTGCAAGAGGCGCATCCAGCCATCCCTTTGGTGTTTGCGGCATATCCTGCAAATGCACGGAGCTGGTCGCCCCTGGGTTCCGCTCCAGCCAAACCTCTTCCATGGTAAAGACAAGGATCGGGGCCAGCCATGTCGTGAGCCGCTCGAACAGCAAGTTCAGGACGGTCCGCGCAGCGCGGCGCTGGAGCGTATCGCCGTCGCAATACAGCGCATCTTTTCGGATATCGAAGTAAAAGGCCGAAAGATCCAGGGTCGCAAAGGTAAAGACCGCCTGCCAAACCCCTTGAAAGTCAAAAGCGGCATAGCGCGCACGGACGGTCTCATCAAGCTCCGCCATCCGGTGCAGCACCCAACGCTCAAGCTCTGGCATGGCCTCGGGGGCCGTCTCATCGGCTTCGGTCCAATCGGCGAGCGAGCCCAGCATAAACCGCATCGTGTTACGCAGCCGTCGGTAGCTATCGGCAACCCCTTTGAGGATTTCCGGCCCGATCCGTTGATCTGCGGTGTAGTCGGTCTGCGCCACCCATAGGCGCAGGATATCCGCGCCGTATTGATCAATGATTTGCTGCGGCGCCATGATATTGCCCAGAGATTTGGACATTTTCATGCCCTTCTCATCCAGCGTAAACCCATGGGTTACCACGTTTCGATAAGGCGCGCGCCCGGTGGTCCCCACCGATTGCAAGAGCGAGGAGTGGAACCATCCCCGGTGCTGGTCGGTGCCTTCCATGTAGACATCCGCGATGCCGTCATCGGTGCCGT
>CAYWNJ010000008.1:9989-16296 GCA_964459535.1 uncultured Rhodobacterales bacterium | reverse complement strand
GCCTATCCTCAGGCGCAGCCGCATGCGATCCAGGGGCTGCTTTGTCCGGGCTTTGTTGATGCCCATGTCCACTACCCGCAGACCGGCATTATTGCCTCTTGGGGGAAACGGCTGATTGATTGGCTCAATACATATACATTCCCTGAAGAGGCCCGCTTCGCCGATCCCAGCTACGCGGCTGATGTCGCTGGGCGCTATCTAGACCTTGCGCTTGCGCATGGCACAACGACGATGTGCAGCTATGCGACCATTCACCCAGGCTCAGTCGATGCCTTCTTTGCGGCGGCGGCAGAGCGGAATATGCGCGTTATCGCGGGCAAGACATGCATGGATCGAAACGCCCCGGAAACTTTGCGCGACACCGCCCAAAGCGCTTATGATGATAGCAAAGCGCTTATAGCGCGCTGGCATGGCGTGCAGCGCGCCAGCTATGCGATCACCCCGCGCTTCTCGCCCACTTCCAGCCCCGCTCAGCTTGAGGCCCTTGGGGCGCTTTGGACTGAGTATCCAGATTGCCTGATGCAGACCCATCTGAGTGAACAAGTCGATGAAATCGCCTGGGTCAGAGATCTCTTTCCAGACGCCCGCGATTATTTAGATACCTATGAGCGTTTCGGGTTGCTCGGCCCTAGGGCTGTCTTCGGACACGCTATTCACCTAGAGCCCCGCGAAATAAAAAGGCTGGCCGAGAGCGGTGCAGCGCTGGCCCATTGCCCCACCTCAAACAGCTTTATTGGCTCAGGCCTGATGGATGTGGCCGGGCTTGCAGCGCGTGGCATTCCCATTGGCTTGGCAACCGATACCGGCGGCGGCTCTTCCTTTTCCATGCTGCGGACAATGGCGGCAGCCTATGAGATTGCGCAATTGCGCGGCACGGCGCTCCATGCCAAGCATCTGCTCTGGCTCGCGACAGCCGGGGCCGCGCAGAGCCTTCATCTTGAAGACAAGGTGGGGCGGATCGCGCCGGGGGTGGAGGCAGATTTGATCGTGCTTGATCTGGACTCAACACCCGCAATTGCTCAGCGGACGAAACGCGCGCAAGACATCTGGGAGGCGGTCTTTGCCACAATCATGCTGGGGGATGACCGCGCCATCCGAGACATGTGGATTGCCGGTGCGCACGTTCGTAAAGAAAAGGAAACCAAGGTCAGATAGTCGGATCAAAACCAAAGAGGATGGCAATCCCGGGATCATACCGTATTCCGGTAGACGACGAGAGCATGTCGGTTTACGCACCCAAGATACGGGGGCGAATGGTTGGCCGATAGAGTTGCGCGCCCATAGTAGCATTCTCACCTTGGTGTTCTATTTGGTGGGCGGGACAGCGCGTGATGTGACATTAGAGACACGCATTGCGTGGCATGACAGCTTCATCCTTCATTAATGGGTAGAAAACAGGGCAGGTTTTTTGGAATTTGCGCACACAATGCGTTGTGTAAGTATACTATATACCGTTACAGTCAGCGCGTGAGGCCCAAGAGATCGGGCGGACAGAGGAGACAAATAATGACAAAACCCATGACCAAAACCCAACTTGTCGCCGCTTTGGCCGAAGAAATGGGCAGCGATAAGAAAACAGCAGGCGGCGCGCTCGACGCGATCTGCGGCCTGATCACACGGGAGGTTTCCCGCGGTGGTTCTGTGACCTTGCCTGGTATTGGCAAGATCTATGGCCGCGAACGCCCAGAGCGTATGGTGCGCAACCCTGCAACGGGTGAGCAGTTCAAGAAAGAGGCGGACAAGGTCGTCAAGATGACCATCGCCAAGGCGCTAAAGGATAGCATTAACGGCTAGACTTCCCGCGGGCGACCGCGCGCGTTTTGAGAACGACGATGAAAGGGTCGCCCAGCACAGCGGCCCTTTTGTTGGTTAAGAGGTACTGTGAGCGGCACCCTAAATAGATGTCGGCTCGGAGGAGAAATGGACATACGCAGTATAGCGATGGGATTGCTCTTTGCCTTTATCTGGGCCTCAGCATTTTCGTCCGCGCGCATTATTGTAACCGATGCCGCGCCGATGGCCATTCTAGCCCTTCGCTTTTTGATCTCCGGGGGTATCGCAATTGCTTTGGCGCGTGCTTTGGGGGAAAGCTGGCGGCTAACCCCTGGGCAATGGCGCGCGACGATCGTGTTTGGCATTTGCCAAAACGCTATCTATCTGGGCTTTAATTTCGTTGCCATGCAAACGGTCGAAGCATCACTCGCCTCGATTATCGCCTCAACCATGCCGCTCATGGTCGCGGCAGCGGGTTGGGTCGTCTTTCGCGAACGGCTGCCCTGGTACGGGATATTCGGCTTAGCTTTGGGCCTTGTAGGCGTGATGCTGATCATGTCGGCGCGCCTTGAAATCGGCGTCGATCTTTACGGCGTCGCGCTCTGTGTAATCGCCGCTGCGGCCCTGGCAATCGCGACACTATCAATGCGCGGGGCCTCCTCCGGTGGGAATCTGTTGATGGTCATTGGGCTGCAAATGCTGGTTGGCGCTGGTGTGCTTGCAGTCGTCTCGGCCCTGTCCGAGACATTTTATGTGAACGTCTCCGCCACATGGCTCGCTGCCTTTAGCTATACAATCTTAGCACCTGGCCTCTTTGCGACCTGGATTTGGTTTATCCTGGTGCAACGTATTGGCGCGGTCCGCGCGGCTGCATTCCACTTTCTGACCCCATTCTTTGGCGTCGCAATCGCTGCGCTGGTCTTGGGCGAAGCGCTTGGACTGCGTGATCTTTTGGGCGTTGCAGTGATCACAGTTGGAATCCTGGCGGTCCAGCTTAGCAAGCAGAGGGCTGCGGGACAGGCTTGATGAAAGAACAACCTCTTATGCGCTTGCAGCATACGGGGGATTGAATGCAAATATCAGCGCGACTTTGCGCGCGCTGCTCGGCAATAGATGGATCGAAAATGAAGCTGCTATTCGTGCACCAAAATATGCCTGGACAATATCGAGAGCTAACTCAGTGGCTCGGCGCGTCTGGCGAGCATGAAATCTATTTTCTGACATGTCGGCAAAAACCACCGCCGATTAAAGGCGTGAAGCCCGTCATATATAAGGTACACCACAAACCCGACGCCAAAGCCTACAAGCTTTCTACAAACTGGGAGGCTGCCGCGGGCTACGGCTTTGGGTGCGCGCAGGCCGCAAAGCAACTGCGGGACAAAACCGGCTTTGTACCCGATATCATTATCGGACATGCCGGATGGGGGGAGCTTAGCTTTATCAAGCAAGTCTACCCAGATGTCCCCGTCATCGGCTTTTTTGAGTATTACTATAACATGACGGGCGGCATCGTTGGCTTTGATCCCGAAGCGCCGACCAATGAACATACGCCTTTCATTCAAATGGCCCATAATGTCACGCATTTGGTGAATATCGAAGTCGCCGATCTTGGCCATGTGCCGATGTTCTGGCAGAGGGATCGGTTTCCCGAGAGTTTTCACGATAAGCTCTATGTGTGCCATGATGGTATTCGCACAGATAAGCTGCGGCCCAACCCGGATGTCTCGCTGAGCCTTGGCCGGCTAGAGCGCCCCCTCACGCGGGACGACGAAGTGATCACCTATCTGTCGCGCAATCTCGAAAAGGCACGCGGGTTTCACCAATTCATGCGCGCACTACCCGAGATACTGGCCGCCCGACCTAAGGCGCGCGTCGTCGTCGTCGGTGGAAACGATACCTCTTACGGTGGGAAATCAGATCATCCTGGCGGCCTAAGGGGCCAGATGGAAGAAGAGATCGGCAACCACATCGACTGGAGCCGCGTACATTTTCTTGGGCGCGTGCCTTATAACCACTTTCAAGAAATCGTTCAGATCAGCCGATGCCATATCTATCTTAGCGCACCCTTTGTGCTCAGTTGGTCATTACTTGAAGCCATGTCGATGTCCGCCACGATTGTTGCCTCCGACGTGGCGCCCGTGCGCGAGGCCATGACCCATGGCGAAACCGGGCTTTTGGTCGATTTCTTCAATCCTGATGCGATTGCAGGGCAGGTTATTGATGTCTGCCGCCAGCCAGAGAAATATGCGCATATCGGCCCAAATGCGCGGGCGCATGTGGTTAAGAATTACGACTTTTTGAACGTTTGCCTGCCCGAGCATATTCGCCAAATCAATGCGCTCGTCCCCCAAAGCAAAGCGATAAAAATTTGATCTATAGCGCTCGCAGAAGGCATCCACCTTTTGCCAAATGCGCCCGGCCAGATTGCTTGCATTTCCCCTCTACCCATTTTTGTGTCTCGCCCCTATAAATAGGGGTGAGTGGGGGCACGACCCCCATAATACAGGCAGAACACACAAAAGGGGGAGAGCCCATGCGGTGCCCATTTTGCGGAAATATTGATACGCAGGTCAAAGACAGCCGCCCGGCAGAAGATCATGTTTCAATCCGTAGGCGGCGGTTCTGCCCGGCTTGCGGCGGTCGCTTTACGACCTATGAGCGGGTCCAATTGCGCGATCTGGTGGTCATAAAATCGAGCGGTAAACGCGAGGATTTTGATCGTGACAAGCTCGAGCGCTCTATTCGCATCTCAATGCAAAAGCGCCCCATTGAACCTGAGCGTATTGATCAGATGATCAGCGGCATCGTGCGGCGGCTTGAAAGCATGGGCGACACTGATATCCCTTCAAAGACAATTGGCGAGATTGTCATGGAGGCGTTGGACCGAATTGATACCGTTGCCTATGTGCGCTTTGCCAGCGTTTATAAAAACTTCCAAGCGGCTGATGATTTTGACAAATTCGTGCAAGAGCTGCGCCCGAGCGGACGCAGCGAAGAGTGATCGCTAACGCGCCGGACGACCAACGTTTTATGGCACTTGCCCTCGCGCTTGGGCGGCGCGGACAGGGGCAAACCGGATCCAACCCCGCTGTAGGCTGTGTACTGGTCTCCGCGGGGCGTGTTGTCGGTCGCGGTTGGACGCAGCAAGGCGGGCGCCCCCATGCTGAGCGGGTCGCGCTGGATCAAGCAGGTGAACGCGCGCAAGGTGCCACGGCCTATGTAACGCTGGAACCTTGCGCCCATCATGGCGTAACGGCGCCCTGCGCGGAGGCGCTTATTGCAGCCGGGGTGACACGTGTTGTCGCTGCCGTTCAGGACCCCGATCCGCGCGTATCCGGCCAAGGGTTTGCGATGCTCCGCGCGGCAGGGCTTGCTGTTTCTACCGGCGTGATGGAGGCATGGGCCACAAGAGATTTGGAGGGCTTTCTCAAACGCATCACAACAGGCCGGGCGCGCTTGACCTTGAAACTTGCCAAGAGTTTTGATGGCCGCATAGCAACCGGCACAGGGCAGAGCGTTTGGATTACGGGCCCTGAGGCGCGGCGGGTGGTTCATGCCATGCGCGCGCGGCATGATGCTGTTATGGTGGGGGGCGGCACCGCCCGCTTGGATGACCCCGCGTTGACCGTGCGCGATCTGGGCCCGCTGGCTCAACCCGCGCGCGTGGTCGTTAGTCGGCGGCTTGATCTTCCCCTAACGGGCCAATTGGCACAGACCGCAGGGGAGGTCCCCGTGATCCTGTGCCACGGCGCGAATGCTGATGCGTCGCTGCGTCGGGCGTGGGAGGCGCGGGGGGCCACCTTGATCACTTGCGAGACGCGAGACGGCCAAGTTGATCTCATCGATGTATTGGAGCGACTTGCAGATCACGGGATTAACTCGGTTCTCTGCGAAGGGGGTGGGACGCTCGCGGCCTCTCTGATCGAGGCTGATTTGGTGGATCGCTTGGTTGGATTTGATGCGGGGCTTAGTATCGGAGCAGAGGGCCTTCCGTCGATCGGCGCTTTGGGGCTCGGCGATTTGAAGAAAGCGCCCCGCTATGCGCTCCGCAAGGTGCAGCGGGTCGGCAATGACATTTGGCACGAATGGGAACGGAGATAGGCCGCTCTGACCTGCTATCGCCACAGATAGGCGTAGGATGCCGCGATACCCTGAAGTTTGGCAAGCACCCGAAGCGCAGGCCGACCGCGCCCCGTTTCTCCCTTCGCCAGCCGATCCGCAATCCGCTCAACCGTGCACGGCAGGCCGCTTACCGGGTCGCGGTATCGGGGGTAGTCGATCAGCGCCGCGTGTACCAGAGCCTCTAGACTGACCTGCGCCCGCCTGCGCGGTGGCACGGAGCCACGATCCTCGGTCAGTCCCCAGCCTGCGTAAAAGGGCGCACCAAGTGTCGTTACCGGAACGCCGCGAAGCAACGCCTCAAACCCCGTCAGCGACGTCATAGTCCAGACTTTATCCACTTGATCCAAAAGTGCTGCAATGTCGGCATGAGACGCGATCACATCTGCTTCGCTTGCGTCAATAGCACCTGAAC
>CAYWNJ010000008.1:461-9948 GCA_964459535.1 uncultured Rhodobacterales bacterium | reverse complement strand
GGTCGGCCAAGCGCGCAGCGGCCAGAAGATCCGCATTCGTGGCGATATCCCCCGCGCCTTTCAAGATCGAGGCATCATCCTCGACTTGCCCCACAACCAACACACGGCGCCCCTCCGTCTCGGGCAGAGGCGCGCCCCTCAGGTTGTATTTGCTCAGGCCCGCATTCACCAAATCAGTGATCAGCGCCCGCGCCCGCGCGGCCTGGCCGGGCCGCAAATCTGCGCGCGCGGCGATCAGTTGCTCCAACCGGCTTGGACGAGACGGGTCGTAATATATTCCCAAGTCATCCAGAACCAGGCTGAGAGGTGGCACTAAGGCGGCACCGAGGCCGGAGGACCGCAGAAAGCCATCTTCAAGACGCAGTGCGTCTGCGTGCTCAGGCGTGGCTCTGCTTGCCCAGACCATCCAAGGACGCTTATCGGCCCGGGCGCGGGCGGGCGTATCTTCAAAGCGAACCTTGCCAAAGAACTGTTGCACATGCCGCCGCTTCCAAAGACGCATTTCGCTGGCAACCCAGCCGCCGCGATCCGAACGCCAAGCCCGCGCTTGCGCCGCTAGGTTTTCCAACGCGTCCTCCGCCGTACAGCGCTGCCCCGTCGTCGGATCGTACCATTTGGGGTAAAGGATCATTGACCCAGCCATCAACTGCGCCCGCGTCAACTGCCGCCTGCGCCGATCAATCGGGACCGCGTCTTCGGTAAGACCCCATCCGGCGTAAAAGGGCTGGCCAAATACGCGCGGGCGATGCCCCGCGTAAATCGCCTCAAACCCGAGCTGGGATGATACGGTATAGACCGCGCGTGCGCCTTCCAGCAGTGCCCAAGGGCTGACCGGGCGGTCGCAAAAGCTTACACCGTCGCTTAGATCCTCGGCGCGAAAGTGACCGGGGCGAAAGCCATCCAATGTCTCAGGATGGGTTTTGATGACAATCGGAGCGCCGGGGTTTTCTTCGCGCGCAATAAAGAGCATCTCCAGAAACGTGTTTCTATCGGCACGGCTCGCGCGCACCGATGCGTCCGAAAGCGTTTGATCAATCACCAGCACATAACCCGGCTTTGGCACTGGCGCGTTTGGATCAAACCCAGAATATTTGCTGAGATGAGCCTCGCTCAGCCGGGCCGCTATTTCCCGTGCGCGGTCGAGCAAAGCCGTGTCGTCCAGAGGGGCTTGCGCAAGAATCGTCTCTAGATCGGACGGCTGAGTGGGATCGAAATGTACGCCGCTATGGTCAATCAAAAGCCCCATGGGTGGCTCACCGCTCCGCCCAGGGCGCAGCGAACGCAGCCAAGCATCCTCGATCCGAACAACCTGCGCACCGCGCCGTGCGGCAATCGCCTCGCCCCGATGGGCCGTCGGAGATTGACCCCAGACGCCAACCAAATCCCCTTTGCCTGGAAGCCCAAAGGTTACGCGGTAACCGGCACTGCGTAATATTTTGCGCAGACGCGGCTGCAGCCAGAAACCGCCGTTAAAGACAAAGAGCCGCCGGAGCTCTTCAGCACCCGCAGCCTTTGGTTCAGAGGAAATGTCAGTCACCGAGGCTAATTGTTATTCCCGGCCAGATTAGACAGCGCGTTGAGCGACGTCGCAGAGCCCGTCAGCGCCGAAATAATCTTGGTGAACTGAGCGTAAGGCGCCTCTGTAACATAAAGTGTGTCACCGTCACGAATGATAAAGTCACGCGCTTCGAACATGCCGTTGGGTTGCGTTAGGTCAAGAAGATAGACAAAGCGTTGCGGTCCGATCAGATCACTGCGACCCAGGACGGCATTCGCGAGCTCTTGGGTCTCCGAGCGCATAATGAACACGCCTGTTGGATCAGCTGTACTCGCGTTTAGCCCGCCAACCTGCGCGATTGCCTCAAGCGCTGAAAGGTTCTGCGTCTCAAACCGCATAACCGCTTGGCCGCCCGTTGCACCAAGTGCAACAAACTCACGCGTATCTTCCTCTACCAGAATACGGTCGCCGCCGCGTAAGGCGATGTCTAGCTCTGGATTCTCGTAAAGATCCTGAAACCAAATTTTGCCCTGATGCTTGCCACGCGTAACTGTGATCTGCGCGATTTCTGGCGGGATACTAACGCCGCCAGCCTGTGCAAGCATCGCAGCCAGCGTGCGCGTCGGCCGCTCAATTGGCAAGATACCTTGCCCACCGACAGCGCCGATAAGCGAGACGGTCGACCCATCCCCCGGAGCGCGCCGCACTTCGACTTGTGGGTCTAGTGTTTGATCGGCAAGCCGCTGCGTAATGATCTGCCGAAGCCGCTCTGGGGAATTGCCAGCGGCCTTAATCCGCCCCGCGTAAGGTACGAAAATAAATCCCGCACCATCCACCTGAACGTCCGAAAGGATGGTAGAGTTCGCGCCCTCCGTGGTCAAAATGCCGCCTTGATCTGTTCCCTCCCAAATCGTCAGCCCCAAAACGTCGCCAGCGCGAATGGTGTCAGAGCCCAACTTTCCTGCGCGCCGGAACGTCTCGGAAAACCCGAGTGCCGGGGTGGCAGAGGTGATCTGAGTGACCCGGTCATCAATCTCGACAACAAAGGCGTTTCCGCTACGCTGGACCGACCCGGCGTAGATTTGCTGTTTATTTGGGCCTACCTGCGGCAGACCGCAACTGGCCAGCACGGTCAAAGCACAGAAGAGCGCGGTAAGACGCGCCCATGGATCGCCATGAAAGATCACTGCTTGGTCTCCTGACCTCGTCTTTTCTGCCTCATTTTGCTCCGTTTTTTCGAAGCATTTTTCTTATTTTAGCAAATCTAAATTTAATAATCCACCGCTAGGGATTGTGTTTCTTAGCGCACCAGCCGCAACTGTTGCCTTGGTGCCGCCGTTCCGGAACGCAGCGCATCATAGGGATCTTCTGCCGCCAACATCATATCCGTAACATGCCGCAAGAGACGCCGCCGCCCCCGCGCGGAATAAAATCCGCCCGGTAGCTGAGATGTCTCCAGAAGGTAGCGCCGATAGTCTTTATACGCGCTATTGTCGGGGCGCTGCGGACCCGCAAAGAACTCTGCCAGCGGCTGGCCAGAGACAAGCTCGGGCAAGTTATAGACCGCGTCGCCAAACGCCTTGAGCGGGATCCCCCGCCACAAGATTTGCTGCCCCGCCGTCGAATTGACCGTGACTGCCGTTCGGGCATAGTCCATCAGGCCAGCAAGCTTGCCGCCCGGAACGTAATGGACCCGCCCCTGAACCCCGGCTTGGTGCGCCAATCTGCGCAGAAGTCGGCGGATCGGAACCCCGCCATCGGCCAAGGGGTGATCTTTGAAGACAAGATGGTGATGACGCGGCGCGCCCTTGGCAAACCCCTCAATGACGACTTCTAGGAACTCGGCTTGCGTCGCAAAAGGGCCGTGCTTTTGAAAGCTCGCGTCATGCTCAAGCTGCAAAAGCGCCAGATGATACGGGAAGCCCCCCATTCGTACCCGCAATGTCGCAAAGCGGCGCTCTGCCGCATGCAGCGGCATAAGAAGCAAGCGCATCAGATACAGCTGGAATTCACGCGAAACGCTTTTGCTGCGATGAGGGCGGAAATTACGATACCGGCGACGGCGCAGCATGAGGAAAAGGTGGTAAAGCGCCCCATAAAAGACGTGCTCGCGCATATCTCCCCAATGGGCGGGCGGCAAAGGGGCCTCCATGTCGGATTGCGCGAGCGCTGCACGCATCTGCGAAATCCCCATACGCATGAGACGCGAATGACCGTTGCTCCCATCCCTTTCATATGTAACCCAATAGGGTCGCATATATCCCTCCTCAAAGACATGGACAGTCAGCCCTAAGCGCTTGGCTTCAGCAACAGCTTTGGCATGGATTGGCCTTGTGTCGCCGTAAAGCACGACATCCGTGACTTTACGGGTCTGGCAAAGATCGATGAATGTTTGGGCCCACTCTTCGGGCGCTCCTTTATAGGCTACATAGCTGGGCTTGTGGAACCAGAATGCTTCGTCGCCCGCGTTAAAACCAACGCGCCAGACATCCGCACCTGCTTGGCGCAGCATTCTCGCAAGGCTGTTGAAAAACGGCCCGTGAGGGCCCTGCAAGAACAGGAACGTGCGACTGTTTGTATCGTCTGTGATCATTGTAAACACGTATAGTCGAATGATTGTCCCAAGGTGAACACGGAAATGCGGCGAAACTAGGGCAGGCTTGCAGTCTCTCGTCGCTGGGGTTACGCGGATGCAGGTAAATTGCGCCAAGGAGGCCAAAATGTTTACGGGCATCGTTACGGACGTCGGGACCATTGTCGCCCTTGCGCAAGAGGGTGACCTGCGCGCACGTATCTCCTGCGCCTATGAGACTTCAAAGATTGATCTGGGTGCGTCTATTGCCTCGGACGGGGTATGCCTGACAGTCGTGCAACTTGGACCGGATTGGTATGAAGTTCAGATCAGCGCCGAGACCATCTCAAAAACAAACCTAAAGGATTGGACCATCGGGAAGCGGGTAAACCTAGAGCGCGCGCTGCGCGTCGGCGATGAGCTTGGCGGCCATATCGTTTCTGGTCATGTCGATGGGCTTGCTGAGGTGACAGGTATCGCAGAGGATGGCGCAAGCACACGGTTCGAAATGCGCGCGCCGGGCACGCTTATGCGGTTCATCGCGCCCAAAGGGTCAATTACGTTGAACGGCACCTCTCTCACCGTGAACGCCGTGTCAAAGGACGTGTTTGGCGTGAATGTCATCCCGCATACCAAGGAGGTAACGACCTGGGCGGATGTGCAGGTTGGAGATCGGCTCAACCTAGAGATTGATATGCTTGCGCGCTATGTCGCGCGTTTGGCAGAGACGGGATAGCCTGGACGATCTAGCAATCTTGAGACGCGCAGAGTATGTGAGCGCCAGGGAGATCCGCGATGACCTTTGAAACACCCGGACCGGTAGAGCGCGACTTGGCAAAGGCAATTTCGCCCATCGAGGATGTCATTGCTGACGCACGCCTTGGCCGGATGTTCATCCTCGTTGATCACGAGGATCGCGAGAATGAGGGCGACTTGGTTATCCCAGCAGATTTTGCAACACCTGCGGCGGTCAACTTCATGGCCACCCATGGCCGCGGTCTGATCTGTCTAACCCTCCCCGCCGAACGTGTCGAAGCGCTTGGCCTGCCGATGATGGCGACCCATAACTCTTCCCGCCATGAAACCGCGTTTACCGTGTCGATCGAGGCGCGCGAGGGGGTCAGCACAGGGATCTCAGCCGCAGACCGCGCACGCACCATCGCGACCGCGATCAATCCACAAGCTGGCCCAGGAGATATCGCAACCCCAGGCCATGTCTTCCCTTTACGCGCGCGACGTGGCGGCGTGCTTGTCCGCGCTGGCCATACCGAGGCGGGGTGCGACGTGGCGCGGCTGGCTGGCCACTACCCATCCTCGGTGATTTGCGAAATTATGAAGCCCGATGGCGAGATGGCGCGTCTACCGGACTTGATCACATTTGCCGCTGAGCACGACTTGAAGATCGGCACAATCAGCGATTTGATCGCGTATCGCCGCCGCTATGACAACCTTGTGGTCGAGACAGAGCGCCGCGCCGTCACTTCGGAATATGGCGGCGATTGGGAGATGCGGATTTTCACCGATCAAACCTTTGGGATCGAGCATGTGTGTCTGATCAAGGGCGACATCACCACGCCCGAACCCGTCTTAGTGCGCACCCATGCTCTGAATGAGGTCAGCGATATTCTGGGCCTGAGCGCCAAGTCAGCGGCGGGCGTCTTGCCACGCGCCATGACACTGATCGCTGAAGAGGGGCGCGGTGTTGTGTGCCTCTTTCGCGAACCCCGCAAAGAGCTGTTCTCGCCCGAAGAGGAGGGACCGCGCATCGTCAAAAATACCGGGCTTGGCGCACAAATCTTGGCCAAGTTGGGCCTGACCCAACTTGTTCTCCTGACCGACAGCCCAATGACACGCTATATCGGGCTTGATGCCTATCATCTTGAGATTAAAGGCACGCGCCCAATCATGAGGACCTGCTGATGTCAGAAGCCGAAGTACATTATTCGTTGGAACGTCCAAGCTTTGACAAGCCCGTCAAAATTTTGATCGTTGTTGCGCCCTACTACAAGGATATCTCAGATCAGCTTATCGCAGGCGCGGTGGCCGAGATTGAGGCGGCGGGTGGCACCGCAGAAATTGAAGAAGTGCCCGGCGCCCTAGAGGTGCCCACCGCGATTGCGATTATGGATCGTGCGCGTAGCTATGATGGCTACGTCGCGCTTGGCTGCGTGATCCGGGGGGAAACAACCCATTACGAGACCGTCTGCAACGAAAGCGCGCATGCAATCAGCATGTTGGGCCTTAAGGGCCTCTGCATTGGGAACGGCATTCTCACGGTTGAAAATCGCGACCAAGCCCACGCGCGCGCAGATGCGCAAGGTCAGAACAAAGGGGGCGGCGCAGCAGCCGCAGCGCTGCATTTGATTGCGCTGACCCGAAAGGGACGGAATACGGCAAAGGGCATCGGTTTTCGGCCGGTCGCAGGTTCTGCCACAGCATGACACTCTCGGGCAATCAAAAGCGCAAAATGCGCAGTGCCGCGCGTCTTTACGCTGTGCAGGCGCTCTTTCAGATGGAGCATTCAGGACAAGAGGTGGATGCCGTCAAACAAGAGTTTTTGACGCACCGCTTTGGCGCCACCTATGAGGAAGGTGAGATGGCTGATGGCGATATTGACCATTTTAGCCAGATCATGGAGGCGGCGGTGAACTATCAAGCGCCGATAGATCAGGCGACGGATCGGGCGCTTGTCGCGAAATGGCCAATTGCGCGTATTGACCCAACGTTGCGCGCGCTTTTTCGAGCTGCCGGAGCAGAGCTGCGCGATCCCAAAACACCGCCAAAAGTTGTAATCGTCGAATATGTCGATGTTGCAAAAGCCTTCTTTCCGGGTGGGAATGAGCCGCGCTTTGTCAATGCCGTGCTTGACCATATGGCGCGTGAGGCAAAGCCAGAGGCATTCTGAAAATGCGCGCAATGGTTCTAGAGGCGATGGGGCAAGATCTTGCGCTGCGTGACTGCCCCATTCCTGCCCCTGGACCGGGTGAAGTCCAAATCAGCGTCGACGCCTGCGGGTTAAACTTTGCCGATACGCTCATGCAAAAGGGCCAATATCAAGAGCGGCCTGCGCTGCCCTTTGTGCCAGGCATGGAACTTGCTGGAGTGATTACTGCGACCGGTCCGAATGTGGCGCTCTCTATCGGTGCACGCGTTGCCGCCTACGCAGGATATGGCGGATTGGCCGACTATGCGGTTGTACCTGCCGCCGTTTGCGTGACGCTCCCCGATGCGATGCCAAGTATCGAGGCTGCAGCTTTTCTCGTTGCCTATGCGACCTCTCATCTTGCTCTAGGTCCCCTGGCACAACTGCAACCGAACGAGCGGCTTTTGATCACGGGGGCCTCGGGCGGCGTTGGGCTGACGGCGATTGAAATTGGCAAGCTTCTAGGAGCGGAAGTTATCGCAGTCGCGCGCGGCGCTGAAAAGCTTCGGATTGCGCAAGAAGCGGGGGCGGATCATTTGATCGACGGGGCGGATCCAGATCTTCGCGGGACAATCAAAGCGCTTGGTGGGGCGGATGTCGTCTATGAGACGATTGGCGGGACGTTCTTTGATGCTGCGCTCCGCAGCACCAACCCGGGCGCGCGTATTCTGCCCATCGGCTTTGCCTCTGGTGACATTCCTCAGATCCCGGCAAATTACTTGCTTGTAAAAAACCTTAGCGTGATCGGCTTCTGGATTGGGGGCTATCGCCAGTTGCGTCCTACGTTATTGGCTGAGAGTTTCCAAACGTTGCTTCGTTGGTATGAGAAAGGGCAGCTCTCGCCGCATATTTCGAATGTTTTGCCTCTGGAGGAGGCAAATCAAGGCTTAGAGCTGCTTCGCAAGCGGGCCGCGACGGGCAAGGTCGTGATTGAAATTTAGGGCAGCGCTGCTGTCACTTCGATCTCAATTCTAAAGATTGGATCAATGAGCTCGCATTCAATCATTGTGGCCGCTGGCGGATTGTCTCCAAAAGTGGCCTTGAGCAGGGGCCAGCAGGGCTCGAACTCATCTTTGTCAGGCAGCATATAGGTCACGCGCAGCACACGCGAAAAATCCGTGCCAGCCTCGTGAAGGGCCCGCTCAATCGTCGCAAGCGCTTCTTTGCATTGGTCAACGACGGTCTCACCTTGCCCTACGGTTCCTGCGACATAAACCAAATCGCCGAACACCACAGCCCGCGAATATCCCACCTTGCCTTCAAACGGGCTGCCAGATGAAATACGACGAATGTTCTTTTCTGCCAAAATCTAGCCCGCCGTTGCCGGCTCTTTCTCAGCCTCTGCATGGATCATAAGCGGTGCCGCGTCCGGGCCAACGGCCTCTTCATTCACGACGACCTCAGAGACGCTCTCCATACCCGGCAATTCGAACATCGTATCGAGCAGAATATCCTCCAAGATCGAACGCAGCCCCCGTGCGCCCGTTTTCCGCTCAATCGCGCGCTGCGCAATCGCCCTGAGCGCATCCTCTGTGAAGGTTAGCTGGGTATCTTCAAGTTCAAACAAGCGCTGATATTGCTTGATCAACGCGTTTTTCGGCGCTGTTAGGATCGTCACAAGCGCGTCTTCGTCCAAATCTTCGAGCGTCGCGAGAACAGGTAGGCGACCAACGAATTCCGGGATTAGGCCAAACTTAAGCAGATCTTCAGGCTCAAGCTCTTGGAATGTCTCGCCGACACCTTTTTCACTTTCATCGCGCACATCTGCGCCAAAGCCCATTGCAGAGCCTTTGCCGCGCTGTTTGATGATTTTGTCCAAACCAGCAAACGCCCCGCCGCAGATAAACAGAATATTTGTCGTATCAACCTGCAAAAACTCTTGCTGAGGGTGTTTGCGCCCCCCTTGCGGAGGAACCGAAGCAATCGTTCCTTCCATCAGCTTCAGGAGCGCCTGCTGAACACCTTCGCCCGACACATCACGCGTGATCGAAGGGTTCTCCGATTTGCGCGTGATCTTATCAACCTCGTCGATATAAACGATCCCGCGCTGCGCCCGTTCCACATTATATTCCGACGCTTGCAGCAGCTTGAGAATAATATTCTCAACATCCTCGCCAACATAGCCCGCTTCGGTGAGCGTTGTCGCATCGGCCATCGTAAAGGGGACATCCAAGATACGCGCAAGCGTCTGAGCAAGCAGAGTTTTACCGCAGCCGGTTGGGCCGATCAAAAGGATGTTGGACTTTGCCAGCTCAATATCCCCGCCCTTTTGCGCATGATTAAGGCGCTTGTAATGGTTATGCACGGCCACCGACAAAACCCGCTTGGCCATCGCCTGACCAATCACGTAATCATCCAAAACTTCGCAAATATCTTTAGGCGTGGGCACGCCGTCTGACGATTTGGTGCCCGACGCTTTGGTCTCTTCACGGATGATATCCATGCAAAGTTCGACGCATTCATCGCAGATGAAGACCGTCGGGCCAGCAATCAG
>CAYWNJ010000008.1:0-451 GCA_964459535.1 uncultured Rhodobacterales bacterium | reverse complement strand
ACGCACCTCATGCTGGCTCTTGCCGCAAAAACTGCAGTAGAGGGTATTTTTTCCTTCGCCGCCAGAACTGCTTGCCATGTGATGCCTTTCGGGTACTTCCGCGCAATCTAACCCGAGCTATACGGGAATTTTAAACGTGACTTTCTAACTCTAGGCCAGCATCCAGCGCGCTACAACGCCAAAATGCCCACAACCTTAATTCAGCAGAGATAGCTAATTCCCTTACTCATCTTCTGACTTCGCTCGGTTTTCTACGATTTCGTCAATAAGCCCCCAGTCTTTAGCCTCTTCCGCAGACATGAAATTGTCACGCTCAAGAGCGGCCTCCACAACCTCCAACTTTTGCCCGGTATGCTTGACATAAATCTCGTTCAGGCGCGTCTTTAGCTTTTGCGTTTCTTGGGCATGGATCATGATATCCGTCGCTTGCCCCTGATAGCCGCCCGAAGGC